>PMBW01000156.1 GCA_003153075.1 Dehalococcoidia bacterium
GGTTTTTTTGATTAACTTGATAAACTTGTACAGATACCAATGATGAACTATACTTTCTTTACAAGAAGCATTGAAGATAATTAGTTTTTAGGGAGGTGGTTCAATGAGACTACCTGTAATTTTAACAAAAGGTGAAGATGGCTACTATGTAGCCGAAATTCCCGTTCTGAAGGGTTGTATCTCCCAGGGTAAAACCAAAAAAGAAGCATTGGAAAATATTACTGAGGCTGCTGAACTTTGTCTTGAGTGTATGGAGGAAGAAGGGTGGGGAGTTCCTGCAGAATATACACTTAATCATGTTGAGGTCGGCGTCTAATGCCGAAGCTTCCGGTAATATCGGGTGATCGATGTATTTCAGCTTTGGAACGCGTTGGCTACCAGGTTGCACATATCAAAGGCAGCCATGTCAGAATGCAACTTGCCAATCGTAATCCTGTTACAGTTCCGAGACAGATGAACTTGACCGAGGTACTCTACGCGCAATTCTTCGTACTACAGAAATAGGCGTAGAAGAATTCATTACTTTACTTAAATAACCACTCTGTTTTTTAACTTACAGCTTTGACCTTGCTTTCCATTGTGATGAGCTTATCGCGGCGGTCATCGATGCTGATAGATGTCGAGACGCGGTTAGCCCCCATCGTAAAGGGGACTTCGTGCATTTTTTGCGCCAGTTGCAGTACCTGCGATAACGGCCCCTGCACAATCGTCGACATGGGCGTGATCTGATAGGTGATGCCTTTTTCCTTTCTGACGACGTCGATGACGGCGGAGACGTATGTGCTGAGGCTGGCGGTTTGTGTTCCCAGCGGTACAACTTTTAGTTCGGCGATCACTGAGCCTTTCATTTTTTACTCCTTGCTTTGACACATTTTGTTTTTTTGTCGGCGATTTCACCCTCACCATCATAATCTTCTATCCTCAAGGGAAAAGAGATTAGCTTTCAGCTAACAGCTGTCAGTTCAGAGTTAAGAGCGTTGAGTGTTAAGTTATTAAGAATGTTGCGGGGCGGTCGGGTTCGAAACCCGACCCTACAGAAAGTGCATCAAGATATTGGATTATGAGCGGAGCTTCCCCGCTCCGGGATTGCCGCGTCCTTACAGTCCTCGCAATGACAATTCACGGGGACGAGGGGACTAAGCGGTACCTGTATTATAGATTGTTACTGGGAGAGATGGTAGAATGTGAGTGTATCAACAAGACAAGAATAGCAGAAATTCATTGTTGCAATATTTAAAGAAGACAAGCGGAGAATAGTTATGACAGAACGGGTCAGAACACGTTATGCGCCCAGTCCCACCGGTTACCCGCACGTGGGGAATATCCGGACGGCGTTGTTTGCCTGGCTCTTCGCCCGGCACAATAAAGGCGCTTTTATTCTGCGCATCGAGGATACCGATGTCGAGCGCAGCGTTGAGGGTTCGCTGGAAAATATCCTGGAAAGTTTGCGCTGGCTGGGAATGGATTGGGACGAAGGGCCGGAAATCGGCGGCAATTACGGACCGTACGTGCAATCAAAACGCCTGCACCTTTATCAGAACGCGGGAAAGAAGTTGGTCGAGAGCGGACATGCCTATTATTGCTACTGTTCCACGGAACGGCTGGAAAAACTACGCGAGGATCAAATCAAGAATAAATTGCCCCCCGGTTACGACCGCTGCTGCCGCAATCTGACGGCCGAACAGCATAAGGAAAAAGAAGCCGCCGGAATCAAACCAGTAGTGCGTTTCAAAGCTCCCATAACCGGACGGACGAAATTTCATGATGAAATCTGGGGCGATGTTGCTTTTGAAAACAGCAATGTCGAAGACCTGGTTTTGCTGAAATCCGACGGCTATCCCACTTATCATCTGGCCAATGTGGTGGACGACCACGCGATGGAGATTTCACACGTCATCCGGGCGGAAGAATATATCTCCAGCACGCCGCTGCATATAATGACATACGAAGCACTGGGTTATGCCCTGCCAAAATTCGCACACGTGCCAATGGTTTTGGGGGTGGACCGCTCGAAACTGAGCAAGCGGCACGGTTCCACCTCGGTACTGGAATTCAGAGATCAGGGGTATCTCCCGGAAGCGCTGCTTAATTTCATGGCGCTGGTGGGCTGGTCGCTAGACGACAAGACCGATATTATCAGTCGTGAAGAACTGATAACAAATTTCTCGCTGGAGCGGGTGAACAAGAACGCAGGTATTTTCAATTACGAAAAGCTGCAGTGGATGAACGGCGTTTATATCCGCGGGCTCAGCATTGACGATTTGACGGGCAGGGTGTTCCCCTTCATGGAAAAGGATTTACCGCCTGAAGTCAAGCGGCCTTTAGATATTGAATACGTACGGAAAATCGTGCCGCTGATACGGGAAAGGATAAGCACGCTGAAAGATGCCGCCGACTATACTGGCTTCTTTTTTTTGGATGAGCTGAGCTATAATGCCGCGATGTTTACCGATAAAAAAATGACCGCGGAAACCTCATTAACAGCGTTAAAAGCGGCGGAAGCAAAACTATCCGCCCTGGAAAGTTTTAGTCCGGATTTATTAGAAGCTACTCTCCGCCATCTGGCCGAAGAATTAGGGATAAAAGCCGGGCAGCTTTTTAATCCGCTGCGGGTAGCCACTACCGCCCGTGACGCCGCGCCGCCGCTCTTTGAAACAATGGCGGTATTAGGCAAAGAAAGATGCCTGAAAAGAATCAGGGCCGCGCTGGTAAAACTCGGCGGCAATTAGCGTTGGTTAGACAGAAAAGAAAAACAGAGGGAGCAAATTATGAACGAGACTAACTCATCCGCATCCGGTGATTTTATCCGGGATATTGTTCGCCAGGATATCGCGAAGAATAAAAACGGCGGACGGGTGCAGACCCGGTTCCCGCCTGAGCCTAACGGTTATTTACACATCGGGCATGCCAGGGCGATCTGGATCAACTTCAGTATCGCTGCTGATTTCGGGGGCAAGTGCAACCTGCGTTTCGACGATACCAATCCGGTGAAAGAAGAACAGGAATACATCGATGCCATTATCCGGGATATCCACTGGTTGGGATTTGACTGGGATGACCGTTTATATTACGCTTCAAGCTATTTCGAGCAAATGTATCAATACGCTTTACAACTTATCGAGGCCGGCAAGGCCTATGTTGATGACTCGACCGCGGGGCAGATCCATGAATATCGCGGCACTTTGACCGAGCACGGGAAAGTCAGCCCGTACCGGGACCGCCCGGCGGCGGAAAACCTGGATTTGTTCAAACGCATGCGAGCCGGGGAATTCCCGGACGGCTCACGGGTGTTACGGGCGAAGATCGATATGACCTCCCCCAACATGAACATGCGTGATCCGGTCATGTACCGTATCCTGCATGCCTCGCATCCGCACACGGGTGATCAATGGTGTATTTACCCGATGTATGACTGGGCACACGGGATTGAGGACTCCATCGAGGGGGTTACCCATTCCTGTTGTTCACTGGAATTTGAAGACCACCGTCCGCTGTATGACTGGTTCCTGGATGAGCTCGGCATCTTTCATCCTCAGCAAATCGAGTTTGCCAGGCTTAATTTCACCTATACTATCATGAGCAAACGCTTTTTCAAGCGGATGATAGACGAAGGGATCGTACGCGGATTCGATGACCCGCGTTTACCGACACTGGCGGGAATACGCCGGCGCGGTTACCCTCCACAGGCTATTATAAACACGTGTAAATTATTAGGCGTGGCTAAGGCTAACAGCACGGCAGATCTGGCCTTGCTGGAGCACTGTGTCCGCGAGGATCTGAATATACACTCGCCGCGGGCGATGGGTGTGCTGCGTCCGCTGCGCCTGGTAATTGACAACTACCCCGAAGATCAGGTGGAAGAATTCGAGGCGGTGAATAATCCAGAGGATCCTGCTGCCGGAACACGTAAAGTGCCGTTTTCCCGGGTTCTCTATATCGAACAGGAAGATTTCCGCGAAGAACCGCCGCCCAAGTACTACCGTTTGTCCCCGGGCCGTGAGATCAGGCTCAGGTATGCTTATTTAATTACATGTGTAAGTGTTAAAAAAGATCCGAAAACCGGTGAGGTGGTCGAGGTGCATTGCACTTATGACCCGGCTACGCGCGGCGGCAATGCTCCGGATGGCCGTAAGGTTAAATCGACAATACACTGGGTTTCGGCAGCGCACGCACTTGAGGCTGAAGTACGTTTGTACGAAAACCTGTTCACCAAAGAAAACCCCAACGCTGTAGAAAACGGGGCTGATTTCATGTCTAACGTTAACCGTAATTCGCTCGAGGTGCTAACCTCCTGTCGGGTAGAACCTTTTCTGGCCGGCGCCGCCCCGGGCAACCAGTATCAATTCGAGAGGATAGGCTATTTCTGCGTCGATCCCGATACAACACCGGAAAAACGCGTATTTAACCGGACGGTGTCTTTACGGGATGATTGGGTAAAGATACAAAAACAGCAGAAATAAAACCGCCACTTTTTCAGATAACGGCGGTGCCGGGAAAAGAGCGTAAGCGGGCACGAATTGATGATACGGTCAAATGATTGGCGGGAATGTAACGTTGAATAAATAGACTCCGGTAATATATATTCCAGTGAATAATTATGTGTGAAAGATAAACCCTTCTGTATCTGAGGCTGTCCGAAAATAAAGTGTGGAAATAGAAAATCCCCCTTGTATCCCTCCCGTTCGTGCCTCAGGGACCTAACGGCCTCTCGCGAAGGGGGGGATTGGAATTTATTCGGCAATCTAACAGATTTCGGACACCCTCAGAGAGATGCGTAACATCGAAATGAAATGAAAAAGGGCACTAAATCAGCATTCTGTAATGGAGAAATATGACGGAAATTGAACCCGGCTATCTGGCTCTTTACCGTTCCGGCGAACTGAAACGCCGCACCGAAGAACTGGAAGCGCGGTTGGCAGTCTGTGATATCTGCCCGCGTAACTGCCGGGTCAACCGCCTGCAAGGTGAGACGGGGTTTTGCCATTCCGGGCTGCTGCCGATCGTGGATACGGTCTGTCAGCACCTGGGGGAAGAACCGCCGATATCCGGCACGAAAGGGTCCGGTACAGTATTCTTCGGCAACTGTAATTTACGCTGCGTTTATTGTCAGAACCACCAGATCAGTCAGAACTGGCGAAAAGAGCAGGCAAAAGAAATTTCATTTCAGGCCCTGGCAGAAAAACTGCTTTATCTGCAGAATGAACTCGGCTGCCACAATATCAATTTCGTCTCTCCGTCGCATTTTGTACCGCAGATATTGAAAACGCTGTTGCTGGCGGTGCCGATGGGACTGAAAATACCTCTGGTCTATAATACCAGCGGCTATGACTCGCTGGAGACGATCAAGGCGCTGGACGGCATTTTCGATATATATTTGCCGGATTTGCGGTACGCATCAAACAAATTCGCAAAGTTATACTCCCAGGCGCCGAACTATGTGGAACACGCGCGTAAGGCAATTAGGGAGATGTACCGCCAGGTGGGGAATCTTATTGTTGATGAAAACGAGATTGCGCAGAGGGGCTTGATCGTGCGCCACCTGATATTACCGGGCGGGTTGGCGGGAAGTGAAGAGTCTTTGACATGGCTGGCGAAGGAAGTTTCTCCCGAAGTAAGCCTTAGTTTGATGGCGCAATACTATCCGGCGCATCATACCGCGCGGTTCCCGGAGCTTGCACGCGGGATCACAGAAGTTGAATATGACGAAGTAGTGGATCTATTGGATAAGCTGGGGATAGAGAACGGCTGGATCCAGGAGATGAGCGCACCGGATAATTATCAGCCTGATTTTGAGCGGGAGAGTCATCCTTTCGATAATCCTGAGTAAAGCGCTAAATTCGAATTTCTAAACTCTAAATAAATGCAACTATTTTAAATTCAAAAAGAAAATATTGCCAATCTAATCAGTACGGTAATCATCAATCCGGCAATAAGGTGAAGTAGTTGATTTTGTTGTACTGGATACAGTCTTCCACCGAATTGATGTGCCGATTTAAGTAGGAGAATCAACCATTTTAGCACGGTAGAAAAACAGGGACGGATAGGTTTCCAATAAACAAGTTAAACCTGCGGCCATAATCAGGAGAATTTGGATCTTGATATCACAGATTTCATGCCGGAAAAGTATTTGGAAAACCCACAGGCAGGGACGCCTGTGCCACTAATATCTTAATTCCGGATTCCGGTACATTTCCTTTGTCACGTATTTCGACTGTGGTCTCAACCTGCGCCGGGATGGAGGTGCTGATTTGATCGGGAGTCATCTGTTTAAAACTAAAAAAATTATGTTCCCGTAAATCACGGTTAAACTATCCGCATTGACAGGCCGTAATCAATTGGGCAAGGCTATTTTATGGATTCCCGCGTTCGCGGGAAAGACAGTGAAGACAGGTCTCTCTCCCCTGATTATTGCCTCCACTGGAGAAGGATTCCAGCAGAGGTAGAGTATTGTTTGTTTTGTTTACCATTGCTGAATGAAATAACTGCTGCTATGATATTGGTAAATTCGGTACTTGTAATTTAGTAACCTAGAATTTGCCTGAGAACTGGAGTAACAATGGAAAAAAGGCCGTCATTGTGGAACCGTTTTCTGAGGAAACTCAGGGATATCATTATTGCGGGTTTAGTTGTTACGGTGCCGATTGGACTGACGATATGGATTTTTGTCTGGCTTTTTAATGAGATCGATAAAATCTTAAAACCCGTAATCAGCCGCTATTTCGGGACAGCGCTAAACGGACACACAACCGGGATTGGTTTTGCTATCATTGTGGTGCTGGTGCTGCTTGTCGGTTTAATTGCTACCAATGTCATCGGGAAACGAATTGTCCGCTGGGGTGAATCATTAATCGCAAAAATCCCTATCAGCCGGACTTTGTATGAGTCAATCAGGCAGCTAATGCAAAGTTATTCTGAAAAAGATAAAACCGGCTTTTTACAGGTAGTAATGGTGGAATATCCGAGGAAAGGCGTGCACACCATCGCTTTTGTTACAAATGAATATACTGACGAATCCGGCAAAAAAATGGTAAGCCTTTTTATTCCTAACTCACCAAATCCGATGAGCGGATTTTTGCATATATTTGATGATTCCGAAATTGTTAGAACCGGTTTGACGATTGAAGAGGGGCTGAAAATGGTGGTCACCGCGGGGAGAGTGTCNNCGAACCAACAGGAGGGAATATGGAAAAAAGATTGACCCGGAGCAGAACCAACAGGATGATCTTCGGGGTGTGCGGCGGGCTGGGATATTATCTGGGAATCGACCCAACAATTATCAGGGTTGTTTTTGTCTTACTGGCGTTTACCGGTTTCGGTATTCTGGCGTACCTCATTCTGGCGATCATCGCGCCGGTGGAAGAGTCGCAGAAAAAAACTCCCCAGGGTATCGTGGAGGAAAATGTCGCCGAGATCAAGGATACCGCGACAAAATTCGGTTCAGATATCCATGATACATTCGCAGGTAAAGAAAAGGAATCGAAAGAAGAAGTTGATGCCGAACAAATGCGCAGCAGGAATGCTTTAGGGATTATTATCATCGTAATCGGGGTGATCTGTTTACTGGGAGCCTTGAATATTTTACGCTGGTTTAACTGGTGGGGTGGTATCGGCGCGGTGGCATTGATCGGCCTGGGTGTATTGCTGATCGTAGGAATGCGCAGGAGCAAGTAATGGCTAGCGAGAAACCACGTTTACAAGGCACACTCCCGCTGGGCGGCATTTTACTACTGTTCATAGGCGTTGTGCTCTTACTACAAAATATGCACATAATTCCCTGGGGTTTATGGGGAATACTTTGGAAGTGCTGGCCGGTGATCATTATTATTTTCGGATTGGGAATACTACTGCGCCATATCAATGTCTGGATAATGAGCCTGCTGGCGCTGGTGATATTATTCGGCTGTTTGGGGATCGCACTCTGGCAGTACTCGCCTGATATGCCGGGTGGAATAAGAGTGGTGGGCGAGACGTATACCTATCCGTTGGGCGACCTGCAAAGCATCGAAGCTAAGATTGACTTTTCCGGCGGCAGTATGACGATCGGAAAATCCAGCAAATACTCAACTAATCTGCTCGAAGCGCAATCCACACATAGCGGTAAAAAGTTTCTCCCTTCAACGCCCGGGGGTTTAACCATGATTTCCGATTTCAGCAAAGACGGAACGGTCGGGCGGTTTTCCTTAAAGCCGACCAATCAGGGAAGTTGGAACAGCTGGAACGTGGCATGGGATATCGCTTTTAATCAAGGAAGGCCTTTGTCTTTGAACTTAAAAAACGATGCTGCCTATACATTACTGGACATGAGTGACCTGGAAATAAATGCATTTACCTGGGAGATGAATGCCAGTAACGGCGCATTGACAGCACCGATTTCAGTGAAGAATGGCGTATTTAATATCGATATGAATGTCAGCAACCTGGAAATAACGGTTCCGAACGGAGCGGCGGTGAAGATCAAAACGGATGCCAACCTGAGTGTGGTTAATATCGATAAGGCGCGGTTTCCAAAGCAGGGAGATTACTATATTTCGCCGGATTATGATACTGCGCTGAACAGCGTATTGATAAATATCACCTGCAATGTCAGCAGGCTAACGATAAAATAGACGTAATTTAGAAGCTATTTACGTTTGCGTTTTACAAAATTGAAGACGACTTTTTTGCCGTTCATCTTGTCTTTTTTATTGACGTTATCAATAAAGCTCTTGAGTTCTGCTTCTTTCTTGTCGGTCATTATGATTTCCTTCAGTTCTTACTACCAGTACATTTTACCATAATGTCCAGGAGATAGCCAAACCATCGGGGAAAATTTCAATGTATCCCTTTCGGCTGCGGCAAATAACAAGAAAATCCGAAATTCGAAATACTAAAAGGACAAACTATATGTTGGATTAATTTTGGAAATCAGGGTTTGCGGCAGAGGAAGAAGGCCCTGCGGGCATCTTTATCTAACGCATGTATACCGGATTGCCAGTCAAAGCCGTAGGTTTCGATATCTGTAAAGCCTGCCGATTTGAGCGCGGTTTTTACTTTGGCTGTGGGGTGGTATTTCTGATAAAGCACCAGGTCGTTGCGATACCAGCTGCCGGCTTGCAGGCGGAAAATGGTGGCATCGAAGTCAGCAGTACCGGATAAATGGTTGTAGGTATTACGGACGACGCAGACATGGTCGTCTTCGATGATCGAGAAATCACCGTTCCATTCAAACAAGTAGCCGGCTTCGGTATTCAGGTCGAACATAAAAAGCCCGCCGCTACGCAGGGCTGCATAAGTATGGACAAAGACCGATTTCAATTCCTTGGTAGACATAATGTGGTTCAGGCTGTCAAAAACAGAGATTACGGCTGGGTATTTGCGCGGTAATGTAAAGGAGCGGGCATCAGCTTGCAGGAATTCCACGCCAGGGGCATTTTCACGGGCGTAACCCAGCATCTCCGGTGAACCATCGACGCCGGTCACCCGATAACCTAGATTCGTCAGCTGCCGCGCCATTTGTCCGGTGCCGCAGCAGAGGTCGAGGATGCGGGCATTTTTAGGGAGCTTACTGAGCACCAGGTTATCCAGAATAGGCAATACCACGGGCAGGAATGAATTTCCCCAGTGTTTGTTATAAATCCAGGCGAAGGGGTCATAAGAGGAATATGTAGTCATATTGACAAGATTATAGCATAGTAGCGGGAACTGATAGTTACCAGTAAACAGTTTTAAGTTATGAGTTCGAAGTAGATTGCGTATATTCAAAATACCGGCGGGCTGGTTTGTACATCAGATTGAAAACTGGGTACATTTCGAGGGTGTCCTTCGGAAACCAGCCCGTACATGACAATACAGTATACCAGCCGAGTCGATTTTGCCGGCATGATAATTTCAGCATACGCGGCTAATAGTTGACATTAGCTGAGAGAATAGCTTTTAATGAGTTTATTGTGTCCGTTAAGATAATAATTTTATTAAGGTAATAAATAGATGGAAGTTCAGAAAGAAGATATATTTCACGAAATACTGGAGTTTGCGATTTCCGTAATATGGATGGGGATTGCCTTCGGTATTGCGATGTCAGGCGGGATACAGGCTTTTCAAAATTTGGTGGCATTACGCACTACCATTATCGAATCGCTGGTGGTGGTGTTTTTCGCTTTTGTTTTCCATGAACTGGCGCACAGAATCGCGGCGCGCAGGTACGGTTTTCCTGCGGTCTATCGTGTCTGGATTCCTGGTTTGATTCTGGCAATGGGGGGCGCATTATTGGGGTGGCTGTTTGCGGCGCCGGGCGGCGTAGTTATCCAGATGACGGAGAATACAGCGGAAAACCGGGCAAAACTGGGGAAATCCGCATTAGCCGGACCGATCGTTAATTTAGTTCTAACGGTCATGTTTACTGTTTTTACAGTTGTTTTCTTAGCTTTTGTGCAATCTTACCTTATAAGTACCGGTAAATCTGTTTCACAGCTACCATCCTGGGTTAATTCAGCCGCGGATATTGGCGTAATCGGAGCGCAAATCAATGCCTGGTTGGCTTTCTTCAACCTAATACCATGGGGTAATTTCGATGGTCTTAAGGTTTTCATCTGGAATAGAAAAGCATGGTGGATCGTTTTTATTATTTCGATACTGTTTTTTGGCGGAATTTATTTTGGACAAAAGGCATTATTCAGGTAGATAGCGTGTATTGAGCAGTTATGAGTTTTGAGTTACCAGTTATGGTAAATCCCCACACCACCCTCAGATTGCTTCGCTTCGCCCGCAATGACAAGGGTAATCTATCCGTTCTTTAGTTGTTCTGTCAACAGGGGAACGACTTTAAAGAGGTCGCCGACGATGCCGTAGGTGGCGATCTGAAAAATCGGGGCTTCCGGGTCGTCGTTGATGGCGATGATACAATCCGAGGTCTGCATACCGGCCATGTGTTGGACAGCCCCGGAGATACCGACCGCGATATAGAGTTTGGGACAAACGGTTTTACCGGTCTGCCCGACCTGATGCGAATAGGGAATCCAGCCTTCGTCTACGGGCGGGCGTGAGGAACCGACTGCTGCTCCCAAAGCGGCGGCCAGTTCTCTAATCACATAGAAATTCTCCGGTTTCCCCAGGCCGCGTCCGCCGGAGACTATGATATCAGCATCCTCCAGTTTCACTTTCTCGGTCAGGTCGGCGACAAAACTCAGCAGCTTTGTTTTAGAACTCAGGGCAGCTTTATTGAAATCTACCTTGATAATTTTACCGGTGTGCGGAGTGGCTAAAAACTTCTTTTTAAAAACACGCGGGCGAACGGTCGACATTTGCGGTCGCCGTGAAGGGCAAATAATCGTTGCCATGACATTGCCGCCAAAGGTAGGGCGTGTCTGACGTAACAGTTTCTTTTCCGTATCGATATCCAACCCGGTGCAATCGGCGGTCAACCCGGTTTTCAGGACAGCGGCTACCCTGGGGAAAAACGAACGTCCGAACGGTGTGGCACCCGCCAGGACAATCTCCGGTTTGTATAGTTTAACCAGTCGAACCATTTCTATAACATAAGGGTCTTCCGACTGGTTAGTAAAAATGGGGTCGTCAATTATATAAACTTTATCGGCGCCGCAAGCAGCTAATTGCCCGATGCCTTTGATATCGTGTCCCAGGCAGACAGCGCATAATTCGGTTTGCAGGGTGTCAGCCAGTTCTCTACCTTTCGATAGTAATTCATAGCCTACATTTTTAATATCGCCGCTGCGCTGTTCGGCAAAAACCCAAACGCCGTGGTGCTCATCACCCGCCAATGCCTGGGCAATCTCTTTTTCGATCCGGATAGCTTCATAAGTGCAGGCATCCTGACAGGCTCCACAGAAGTTACACCCTTCTACTTTGATTTTGGCTTTATCATCAACAATGCCAATCAAACCGAATGGGCAGGCCGATTCACAACTGCCGCAACCGGAACATTTTTCTTTATCAAATATTAATCCCACAACGTCTCCCAGTGGCTATTTCATTCGCACTTTTTAAGTTGTCATGCTGCATTGCATCACATTTGCTGCGCAAAGGATTAGCATCAGAATGTCAAGATGCCTTTCAACGCTAATTTTAAATAATCTTCGCCTCTCGTAATTTTTCAATCAGGGCTTTTACCTGTTCTACCGGTTCGCCTTTGAACATCTCGGCGTGCTGAAT
>PMBW01000201.1:0-10505 GCA_003153075.1 Dehalococcoidia bacterium
GGCTCGCTGAAGCATACGCCGGGTATCCTGCCGATGGTCGCCGCCAGCCACGAACAGGGATTTTCCCGGATTATCGTCCCGGAAGCCAGCGCGAAAGAAGCATCGCTGGTGGATGGGGTGGAAATCCTGCCCTTCGCCAACCTGGCACAAATTGCCGCCTATCTGAGTAAAGAAGCCTCGCCGCTGCCGGTTCCTACCAACGTGGCGGATGAAGAATATATACCCCTGGAAATGACCGGCATCGATTTTGCCTATATTAAAGGGCAGGAACACGTCAAACGGGCGCTGGAGATTGCGGCGGCCGGCGGCCACAACGTGGTGATGATGGGGCCGCCGGGCAGTGGAAAAACACTGCTGGCGCGTTCGCTCTGCTCTATCTTACCGCCGATGACCAATGATGAAGCCATCGAGGTGACAAAAATATACAGTATCAGCGGGCTTTTACCGCCTTCCACCCCGATGGTACGGCAACGTCCGTTCCGTTCACCGCATTACACCATATCCAATGTCGGTCTGGTGGGCGGCGGGCATTTTCCCAAACCCGGTGAAATCAGCCTGAGTCACCGCGGCGTGCTTTTTCTGGACGAATTACCGGAATTCGGGCATACGTTGCTGGAAGTGTTACGGCAGCCGCTGGAAGATAGAGTGGTATCGATCTCACGCGCGCAGGGGAGCGTTACTTTCCCCGCCAATTTGACACTCGTCCATGAGAGGTAATGATTCCTCAATATCCCATTTGACCTGTAATTTATGCTTTCGAGTGTCGTTATTTTCTGGTTTAACCATTCTCATTCTTGCAATTTTACCAGACACCGATCTCTCTGTGCGGCCTAACAGATGAGACAAGTCCTTCACATTGAGTTGTCCGTTCAAATAATCGTGAGACAATATAGCTTCTTCCCCAGGTTGCCAATGGTTATATTTCACCTGATGACATTTGCTGCGATCACGCTTTATATGCATCCTCGTTGCTTTACATTTAATCGATGTCCAACTTCGGCTTGGAAATGCCATACGGATATTATCCGCTGATTCATATGGCCAAAGTTCAGATAACAACCTTTCTTCTTTTTGTTTCCAGTCTGGTTCGCGCCAACGACTGTCATAGCGGATAATAACAGAGTATTTGTCGCCAGTACGCCAAAATACGATGGCTTCAATTGTTTTAGTCACAGGATGGTGGACAACCTCGATTTTCTGTAGAACCAAACGAAAAAACCTGTTCTTAAGGCGATCTGGTATCTTGTCCCAATACTCATGCAGGTTAGAAAGAAAGCTACGTACTAAGGTAACATCCTCATCATTTAAAGCTACTTCCGATTTCATTTCTGCAGTTTTCTGTACTTCTATTAAAGCTTGTTTCCGCTGAGCTATGGCATCAAATATATATGTTCGCTCCTCATTATTCCGGGCTGATGCCAAGCCTTCCTTGAGGTTATCAATTTCTGCCTCTAATTTCTTAATTTGACCTTGCATATTTGTCGATTGCGTTCTTAAATGCTCTCGCTCTTCGGTAATTTTGTTTATTACCTTATCAGCTTCTGAAACAAATGAGCATTGCTTTAAGACGTAATCGCTTACGGCATTGTCTAGAACGTATGCTGGAAATTGAAAGTCTGCCTTTGGACTAGTTCCAGTGCGGTACTGTGCTTTACAACTGTAAAATTTCCTTGCGGAAGAGCAACTTAACAGGCAGTTATGCATCCGGCATTGGATTATTCCAGAAAGCGGCAAAGGATCAAAATAAGCTGCTTTCCCCTTTTTAACCAGATTATTATTTTTCAGGATGTTATTAACGAAGTTAAAGGTTTTCAGGTCTATCAAAGGTGGATGGTTATTATCGACAGTTTCATTGCCCCATTGCCCACATGTTGTATTTACTTCACACTAAAATCGCTAGTATAAGTTTGATAACCTGCATATGATTGCAGGAAGTAAAAAAGTCGCAGAGATTCACGGTAATATCAAAAAAGTGCGCTGCGTCAAATGCAACGCCCGCTACAGCAGGGACGATATTTCATTGGACCGGATACCGCCAAGATGTCCGAAATGCGATGGGATCATCAAGAGCGACATCGTCATGTTCGGTGAACCGATTCCTTTAGATGTGCTGAAAATTTGCCAGCGTGAAACAGATAAATCCGACTGCATGCTGATGGTGGGGACTTCTGCGCTGGTTTACCCGGCGGCGGATTTTCCGCTGGAAGTCCGCAGTAAAGGCGGTATCTTGATCGAGGTCAACCTCTACGAAACAGAAATGACTCCACTGTGCGATATTAGCCTGCGCGGTAAAGCAAGTGAATTGGTGCCCGAACTGGTGGAGATTATTAGAAAGCTGCACGCAAACAATAATCAATAATCAAGCTTTAAGAAACAAGAAAATCCAGATAAATAAACAACAATATTTAACAATACTACCTTTACAGAATTTATTTTCGGTGAAATCCATCCCGACTTTCGACGGGATCCTGTCCATAATCGCTTGTCTGATTATTTCGACATTAGGTATCATTTAGTATCTGATGCTTGGGATTTAGTGCTTCTTTTCACGGTATATTTTTTCTTCTGCTCTTTGACCAACACCGCTTTGATCACTTCTTTTGATCCGCGCGGGCGGAATATAATTTCGGCGTCAGCATTCAAGGCATCCGCCATTTTGGCGATATAACTAATAGTCGGCGAAACCCGCCCGTTTTCCACCTTCGAGATATAAGCCTGTTTAGTATTCAGCTTATTCGCCAGTTTTTTCTGTGTTTCATTGCCCCGCATCCGCAATTCGATCAAGGCGCGTTCCGTCGCGAATTCCGCATCCAGTTCATTCCAGGCCTTTTTAAATTTTTTATCTCTTAACTTGTCCGTTAATACTTCTTCAAATGTCCGGCAGCCTGCGGGAATTTTGCATTGTTTCATATCATTCTCCTTCCGCCCGGCGCAGATAATCCGCGTATCTATTTTCTGCTATTTGGATTTCACTTTTCGGTGTTTTTTGCGTCTTCTTCATGAATGCCCTGACCAGGACGTAATACTGCTCCCGATGTAAAAAATAAAGCACCCGGTAGCGGTCGATTTTAATCTCCCAGATTTTACCGTCGATATGTTTGATGTGGTTTTCGAGGACAGCAAGACCGTAGGCTTTCAAAAGCTCTACCGCTTTGTAGACTTTAACGGAATCGTTTTCACCAAAATTGTCAATTTCGTTGACGACCGAGTCCCGCCCATCCTCACTGGCATAAAAAACTACTTTCCATTCCGGCTTCATTGCCCCTATAATATAACCTATAAGTTATATCTGTCAAGAATTTGTCACGGAGACTGATATTTTTTCTTTTGACTTATTGTCAGCTTGACACTCAGGTATTGCAAACCGCATTATTGAGGTTAGTATTTAACGGCAAGCTGTAGATAATACAAGTACTATCAGGACAGACAAAATGTTTTCAGGGTCCGACAAAGATAGCAGTGGGCTGCTCTCTTTACCGAAAAAGCAATTAGTTATCACTTTGATCGGCTTAATGCTGGCTATTTTTATGGGCTCCCTCGATCAGACAATCGTCGGCACGGCCACACCGCGCATTGTTAGCGACCTCGGCGGTTTCAGTGAGTATACCTGGATAACGACAATCTATATCATTACCTCGGCAATAGCCATCCCG
This sequence comes from Dehalococcoidia bacterium, assembly GCA_003153075.1. Next base: position 3,654 of record PMBW01000201.1, read on the forward strand.
ATTACCGGTAAACTGACCGACATGTTCGGCCGCAAGTACTTCTATATCGGCGGCTTAATAATTTTTACACTCGCTTCCTTTTTCTGCGGTTTGAGCAATTCGATGAATGCGCTGATTGTCTGGCGCGGAATTCAGGGTATCGGCGCCGGAATCATGATGGCAAACGCCTTCATTGTGATCGGTGATTTGTTCCCGCCGGCAAACCGCGGTAAATTCATGGGCTATGTCAGCTCCGTTTTTGCAATATCATCGGTAATCGGCCCGATACTGGGTGGATTTATCACCGATACTATATCCTGGCACTGGGTATTTTTCGTCAATATCCCGTTAGGCATACTGATTATTTTCCTTTTCATCTTCAATTTTCCGGATATCAAACCGGACCAGGCTAAGCACCACATCGATTACCCGGGAATAACAGCTTTAACATTGACAGTCGTGCCGTTAATGCTGGCATTATCGTGGGGCGGCTCTCAATATGCCTGGGATTCCCCAGTGATTATCGGAATTTTTGTCTTTTCAATAATAATGCTAGCTCTTTTTATTTTGATCGAAAAGCGTGCCCGGGAGCCCATCATTCCGATGGAATTGTTCCAGAATAGGATTGTGACGGTTTCCATAATTGTCGCTTTTCTTACGTCCTGCGTCATGTTCGGGTGTATTACTTTTATCCCGCTCTTCTTTCAAGGCGTGCTGGGAGTCACCGCCACCGCAAGCGGCAGTCTCCTCATCCCTATGACACTGGCTTCAGGAGCAGGGAGTTTCCTTTCCGGACAATTACTCGCGCGCACCGGGGGACATTATCGTTGGCAAGCGATGATCGGTCTGGTGATTATGATAATCGGTGTCTGGTTTTTATCCCGGATTACTCCGCAAACGAGCAATGCTCAAGCCGTTATCTTTATGATAATCACCGGATTTGGACTGGGGATAACCATGCCGATATATACTATCGTGGTCCAAAATGCCGTGGCCTACAAAATGCTCGGAGTAGCGACTTCCAGCGTCCCGTTTTTCCGTTCCCTCGGCGGGTCGGTCGGTCTGGCAATTTTCGGTTCGATGCTGAACAGCCATTTTGCTTCTCATTTTCTGAGCAGTATCCCGGGAGTAGTAAAAACGACGCTGCCTGCAGACAAACTTACTGCCCTGGCGCGCGATCCGCAGGCGCTGGTCAGCGTCCAGGCACAATCTCAATTAAGAGATACATTCAACATTTTCGGTTCACAGGGACAGGCGCTGTTTGACCAGACATTGCAGGCATTGCGTCAGTCTTTAAGTTCGGCCGTCACCAGGGTTTTTTTGATCACGTTGTTCATCGGAATAATTGCTTTCGTCACCAATCTTTTCCTCAAGGAAATCCCTCTGCTTAAACAATACAAAAAAGACGGTCTTATAGATAAATAACCGGAGGATAAACCAAATATGAAGAAGAATATTTTCTTTTGGTTGGCAATACTGGCCGCGGTATTGATGTTCGTATTCCTGGGCTGGGCATTCAGTCAGCACGGTACGATCGGACTTTTCCGCGTCAACGGTATCTTCCAGAAGCTGTTTATTATCCTTGGAATATTCGGCCTGATTTTAGCCGGCCTGGCTTTACTGGAAAGGCGGTTACAGTCAAAATCACCAACGCGCAGGACCATAATACTATCATTTTTCGTGCGCGCCGGGACGCTGCTGGGAATCGCCATTTTTATCTTCGCTTTTGTTTTTATCGGTATCATACCCGGTCCGCAAAAAGCGGGCCAATCGCCCCAATTGATGCTGGAAGACGGTTCCGGGATCAACGGCGTGCCGAATATTGCAATTGTTTTCAATACAGAGAAAGCTACCAGTAACACGGTTAAATGGGGGCCGGAAAACTCCTCCATCACACTGAATGAAGAAAAACCGGCGACGCAGCACGTTTTTGCGCTCAACGACCTGCGGCCTGATACCAGATACTGGTACCAGATCAATGACGGACAAAAAATCTGGTTTAACACACCTCCGGTTAGCGGCAAGCCTTTACATTTCGCTGTGGGAAGCGACCCTCATTTCGGTTCCGGCAACTCACATAACGACCTCACTACCAAAATGCTCAAACAGATTGGCGACCCGGCAAACAAGTATACTCTGTTCTTCTCTCTGGGCGATATTGTGGAATACGGTTTCAAAGACGCGCAGTGGCAAAAAGCGCTGCAAGCTATAGCGGTAACCACATCATCGATTCCGGTGAAATATGCGGTGGGCAATCATGATACATTGTTAGGTGGTTTAGCCCGCTGCGAGTCTTACTACGACCCGGCGGGAATGGCGCTGCAATCAGGCACCAGGCTCTGGCAACGGATTGATGTCGGGAAAGTGCATTTCCTGGTGATCGACCTGGAATGGAGCGCCGAAAGCTTCACTGCTGACCAAGCCGCCTGGCTGGAAAAACAGCTGGCAAGTATCCCGCAGGATGAATGGAAGATCGTCATGGGGCACGGGTTCTACTATGCTTCCGGATCAGTGGTAGACGGCTGGAAATGGTACGATAATCAGGAAACGATTAAGAAATTGTCTCCGCTTTTTGAAAAATACGGCGTGGACATGGTGTTTTCCGGCCACGACCATGAACTGGAACTGCTGCAAAAATCCGGCGTGACGTATATTGTTGCCGGCACATTTGGCGGGAAGCTGGAAGCAGAGCGGCAGTATACGTCTCCGTCCAGTGTCTGGTATTCCAACAAAGACTTTGCCTTCGTGGATGTATCAGTGAACGGCGCGAATGCTAACCTGGTTTTTCGTTCCCCTGAAGGTGATGCAATCTACAGTCAGGTGATACAGAAACACTGAAACATTCTTTTATTAAAAGCGAAGTGCAAAAAGACGCTATAAGGCAATTATAAGATCACCGGTTCCGCCTGAAGTAGACTCGCATTTTCTGTTTATTATCGATCTTTGTGTCCATTTAGAATGTTGAGCAGGCCTTGCCAGACGGTATTGGCATCATCGGTTTTCTTGTCTTCGGGTTTTTGATCCCCATAACGCACGTCGAGGTAGAAGCCGGTGATTCTATCCAGGGGTTCGCTGCTTTCCGGCACGGCTTGCCCCAGACGTAAAGCATATTCAGACGGAGTTTCGAAATCCTCCCGCGGTATTTGCAGGCGGGCGCCCTGCCAGAGCAGATGCTGATAAATATCGCGGATGCTCAATCTATGTTGAACATCTTCGTCCGGACGCCATTTTATCTCTTTGTTAACAACAACCGGTTGCTTTTTTCGCTTAAAGCGGCCAATTAACATCTCGAAAAACACCTTGATGTCCGCGGCAAAACCACCCCAGCTCCACAACGATTCGTTTTCTTCTTCCAAATCTGAGTCGATTTGCTTCGATTGTCTGCGTCGGACAGCTTTGAATATCAGGAAAAGTACAAAGCCGATAATCATAGCCAAGATGAGCAACTTTGTCAGCAATATGACCCAGGGAGGTAACGGCTGCTGCGGATGTACTTTCAGATTTAACTCGCCGATGTCTTCCGGAATCGTTGGTTTGGGCGGCGGCGGTTTATGTTTAAACAGGCTTAAAAACCATAAATAGACATAGCCTATAAGCTGGACTACATAACCGATCGCATAAATTAGAAAGGTCACTACTTTGTCATAAACTGACGAGGCTGCTACCATGAATCTTTGCAGGGCTGAGATAAACTGAGAGGAAAATATGCTTGCAAAACCGATCCCCAATAAAACCATGCCGCCGATAACCGTAAGAATGATTGTAAACCAGCGGCGTCCGAAATATTTAGAGGACTCTCCTTTAGTTTTTAACCGTTCCTGAACAATACGTAAATTGGACAAGGCCATGGCTACGAGGCCGAAGAAGAAAAATCCGACGACATAGACCACAATATCGGAAGTCAAAGTCCGGATCGCTTGATCTTTAAAACTAATACCCCACATGATGACCAGGAGCACCATTATTGCTAATTCGATGATGAAAGCATGATAGATATCTTCGAAATAAAGGCGGGAACGGCCCAGGCTGATACCGCGCCACCAGAAATACAATCCGGCAACAAGTGCTAATACAAACGGGTGTTTAGAGGCAAAGAAATGGAAAACCACCTGTCCATATGTTACAAACCACTGGCTGCTGAATAAACTTGACCCGTCATTGTATTCGTTCCTCAAAATCAGGAAAATTACCACTAAACCGCAGGCAACGATCACTGTTTGAATCCAGATCATGGGCCATTTTTGTTTCAGGAAAAATCTGGTAACGATGAAAGAAAGTCCTAGTATAATGATCAGCGATAATGGATTGAGCGCCGTTTTCTGGATTGTGAACACTGAATTTTGCCCAAAATAAACCAGCCAGGGATACAGCCAGAAAACATCCGTTAATATTACGGCTGCCGGAGTCAGAACATCGGCAATCCAATTAACCTTTTTCAACCGGGAAATAATTGACACGTTATTCAACCTCTAATGTCGCAATCATCGGCTTACACCCAGGCTCATGGTTTCCATTTTTTCCCAACCGATATCATCATTGACGTGATACGTAGTCAGACCGTTACTACTAATCGACTCAGTACCGCCGACAGTTATTAGCACCACCTTGCGCCCTACCCTTTTCATGTGGAAAAGCGCCGCTAACAACGGCTCGGTAGGCGCCGCCGTGATTACGACCAGCGTGCTGCCCCACGGTAAATTTCTGCTTTCGCTTACTACCAGCCTGGTAATTAACAAGGTCTCTACCGGCTGAAGCGGCGCCAGCGCCTCCAGGATGTGCTTTAATTGCTCCGGATGGCGGCTGGGTGGCATACGGATAGGTTCTGCTGAATCGGGGTTATTTTGATTAATGTACAGGCCCACGCGGTATCCTTCGGCTAAAGCCTTATTGGCTATCGAAGCGGCTGTGACGATTGCCAATTCCAGTTTTTCGGACACAAAGCCCTGATAAGGGGGTTTGACCGTGCGTACATCCAGAAAAATGCCCATATCTACGGTAGTAGTCGGTTCAAAGATTTTTGTCTGCAAACGACCGGTGCGCGCAGTGCTTTTCCAGTGGATGCTTTTCATGCTGTCCCCGGATTGATATTCTCTGATCCCCATCGTCAGTACCGGGTCATGAAAGAGGTGATTCCTGGTTCGGATTTCGCCGAGCGGCTGCTTCGAGGGGATGCCGAGTTTTTCCAGTGGCAATATTTTCGGGTATACCATCAGGCGGTCAAGTGAATTAATTTCCTGATAACGTTTAAAAAAACCAAAAACATCACCGGAGCTGATTTGTGTCGGGCCGAAAGTAAAGTAGCCGCGGTGGGGACATTGTACGGAATAATGCCTTCTGATTTTATGGTACCAGCTGATGGAAAATAAATTGGTCAGGAGCTGATGGGTCATGGAATACGCAGGAGTGGTTCTGCCTCTAAGCAGCGTTACTTCATTCGGGATCTGGTCATCAACCTGCAGCCAGGGTAAAGGCAGAGGTTTCCGGTTGGAAACCTCCACTTCCATTTTTACTTCTTCCCCGAAGAAAACGCGGTGAGAGCTCAAACGGCGGTGATATTCCACGCGGTGGAGAGAAAAATGATCCCAGAGACGGGCAATTCCGCCGGCCAGGAAAAAAAGCAAGGTCACTAAAAAAAGCGGCACCTGTTTTGTAATCAGGCTGACGATCGCGAGTAAAATAGATACTATTAGCCAGAGCTGGCCGATCATTTTAATACCTACCTGGTGAAGTTCGCATTTTCCACCGGCACCGGCACGGAATCGATAATTTCCTTTAATGCCTGTTCGGCGCTGCTGCCGCGCAGGGAACTCTCCGCTTTCGGGATGATACGGTGCGACAAAGTGACGGTGGTGAGATATTTCACATCATCGGGGATAACATAATCTCGCCCCCTTAATGCCGCCATGACCTGAGAGGTATGGTAGAGGGCCAGCATTGCCCGCGGACTGGCGCCGAGTTGTATTGAAGAATGCTCACGGGTGGCATGTACCAGGCGGATAATGTAATCTTCAACATCGTCAGAAACATGCACATCTCGGCAGGCCGCTTGCATCCTCATCAATTCGGCGGCGGTAACCACCGGCTTTAATTCCTCCAGCGGGTCATCCTGGCGGAAACGGGAGAGAATCAGTTTGTCGTCCTCTTTAGACGGATAACCGATTTTAATTTTGATTAAAAAACGGTCGAGCTGCGCTTCGGGCAGAGGGAAAGTGCCTTCCTGCTCGATGGGGTTTTGTGTGGCCAGCACCATAAAGGGCCGCGGCAGGGGTTTGGTTTCGCCTTCCGCGGTTACCTGGCGCTCCTGCATCGCTTCCAGCAGCGCGGATTGCGTCCGGGGAGTGGTGCGGTTGATTTCATCGGTCAGGACGATTTGCGCCATGATCGGACCCGGACGGAACTCGAAATCTGAAGTCTTCTGGTTAAAGATGTAGGTGCCGGTAATATCCGAAGGTAACAGGTCGGGAGTGCACTGGATGCGGTGAAATGTGCAGCCGAGCGAGCGGGCGATGGACTTGGCCAGCACCGTTTTGCCGACGCCCGGTATATCCTCGATCAGGACATGCCCTTCGCATAACAGCGCCACGATGACCAGTTCCACAACATCGCCTTTTCCGACGATGACTTTTTCCACATTTTCTTTGACCTTCCCGCCGAAGCCCTTGATATTACTGATGGTTTGTTCCACTTATCATTCTCCAACTTGCACTATATCTCTATCTTCTCACAAGGCCGGATTATTTGCATCCTATGATATTCGTAATTGTTTTTTCCTCCAGGCCGCAGCCTTCGGAAATTTCCATATTTTATATCTTCAAGAATAATAAGTCAACAATGAAATTTAAGCGGAGGAGAGGGTATGATGATAGTAATAAT
>PMBW01000201.1:10550-23616 GCA_003153075.1 Dehalococcoidia bacterium
TGGCCGAACACAGCGGTCGCTACATCAATCCGGTGGACTATTTCGTGCCGAAGGGTTATGCCGTCTATTCCTTCGACCTGAGCGGCCACGGCAAATCAGAGGGTAAACGCGGCTATGTCGAACGCTTCACGAATTATCCGGATGACGTGAAGACCTATTACGACATGGTAAAGAAAGAAAATCCAAACGTGAAAATATTCCTGGTCGGACACAGCATGGGCGGCACTATCGCCACCGCATACGCGATCAAGCACCAGGATGAACTGAACGGACTGATCCTTTCCGGCGCAGTATTAAAAGCCGGAGCAAGCATCACTACAGCCGCGATATTCATGGCCAAAGTACTCTCGGCTCTGATGCCTAAGATGGGTGTAACCAAGCTTGATGCATCCGCCGTCAACCGGGATAAAGCCGGAGTGGATGCTTACGTAAACGACCCGTTGAATTATACCGGCAAAATCAGCGCACGGCTTGGCGCGGAACTGCTGAAAGAGATCCAGAGTCTGCCCGCCCAGATTTCAAAAATATCGTTACCAATACTGATCATGCACGGTTCCGCAGACCGTTTATCCGACCCTTCCAGCAGCAAAACGTTGTTTGAGGGCGTCAGTTCAAAGGACAAAACCCTGAAATATTACGAAGGCTTCTACCATGAAATCTTTAATGACCCCCAGCGCCAGCAGGTATTCGCGGATATGGAAGTCTGGCTGAAAAAACATATTTAGGTCAGCGTTATCACCGTTTTGTTTTAAGCAAAATTTAACCAAAAACGTGTAACGGAAAATGCGCTGATGGTGCTATGATATTTCTATGGAACAGCAAATAGTTTGCACCTGTCCCAAGTTAAAATGCGAAAGACACAGCAAGTGCAAAGAATGCCGTGAACACCACAACCCCAAACCTCCCCGCTGCGAACGTACGATAGAAAAGAGGTAACCATGCAGCAGTTAATTTACGACCCCGTTATATCCGGGAAGCGCATGACCATCGTCTGTTTTATTTCCGGCTCCGGCACAAACTACCGCGAAATCGTCAATCGAAATCCTGAACATAATTATCTGGTTTTTACCAACCGGCCCGGCTGCGCCGGTGTCGCTATTGCCAAAGCGAATGGGCACGAAGTGATTGAACTCAGCCACACGCTTTACCTCAGAGACGCCCGCAAACGCTACGGAGCGGGGAAAGTGCCGCGGAATTGCCCGGAACGCATACAGTACGAGCAGGAAATCGCCCGCCGTATTGAAAGTAAGCTCGGACGGCAGCCGGATTTGATCTGCCTGGCAGGCTTCGACCAATGGAATACGGACTGGATGGTGGACAAATATTACCCCCGGATGTTAAATGTGCATCCCGGCGATACCACCAAAGCCTACATCGGGCTGCACTGGGTATCCGCGGCCAAAGCAATATTGGCCGGAGATCCCAATTTACGTTCGACGCTCTTTTTCGCTGATAAAAGCGAAGATAACGGGCCGGTGCTGGTGCAGTCAAAACCATTGAATATCATTAAAACTCTCAGTGAATTGGAATCACAAGGGGAAAAAGGATTGATCGAGGGATTACACCGGGTCACCCTTTTTGCCTCACTCCAGAATATCAAAACCTACGAAGTTTTCCGGGAAAAGGCGCATGATGAACTGCAGCAAACGATGGGACATGTCTGCAGCAGGTTACAGGATATGCTCAAAGTATCCGGCGACTGGGAAATCTATCCCTTCGCCGTGCACGATTTGATCGCACAGGGCAGAGTGGCGGTAGATGGAACCGCAGTGTACATCGACGGTAAGCAAATGCCGGTCTGGGGATACAGACTGGATGAACACGGGTAAATCCCAATATCCAAATTCTAAACAAATATAAAATTCAAAATACTAAAAAGAAGGAGGACTTTGGTCCTCCTTCTTTTTGAACCGGTATAATTATTTTAACTATCGCTTATTGTCTGGCTACGACGCAGGCGATACCAAGTCCGCCGCCGCCGCAGATCGTTAACAGTCCGTACTTAACATTGCGTCTGGCCATTTCGTGGGCCAGTGTGACCATCCGCATCACGCCGGTCGCGCCGATGGGATGCCCCAGGGAAATTCCCGAACCGTTGACATTTACTTTGTTTTCGATATCCTCGGGTTTAAGCCCCATCAGTTTGATATCGGCCAGTGTTTGCGCCGCGAATGCTTCCTGAATCTCGATCAGGTTTATCTCATCGATGCTCAATCCTGCTTTTTTAAGCGCTTTATTCACGGCGATCGGTACCGCCGGATAAGTCANNAGGGCTGCCGCGCCGTCATTTTCACTGGAGGAATTACCTGCCGTGCACACGCCGCCTTCATAGACGGGGCGCAGCTTCGCCAGTGCTTCCAAAGAGGAATCCCGTCGCGGTGTCTCATCGGCGTCAAGCATCACTGTTTTGCCTTTTTCAGTGGTAGGAATCGGAACGATTTCTCCCTTGAACTTTCCGGCATCTATCGCGGCGATCGCTTTCTGGTGGGAACGCAGCGACCATTTATCGCATTCCTGACGCGTGATATGTTCATTTTTAGCGGCTGTTTCCGCCCAGGTCATCATCGAATTCAATTCACCGAATCTTTCGATCGGCTGATGCATCGGCCTGCCGCGTTGAATTCTATCGTAAAAAGGAAGGCCCCACAGGCCCAGGCTGCCGTGCTGGCGCGGGAAGAAACCCCACTTGGGGTCAGTTCTGCCGCCGACTCCCCACTTGATAAATTCGCCGGGAATGTAGAATTCGGCGCGGCTCATGCTCTCTGCGCCGGATGCCACCACGATTTCGGCATTTTCGGTCTGGATTTCCATCGCGCTGCTCCAGATGGATTGCACCCCGCCGCAGCAGCGGCGGTCTACAGTAATACCGGGAACTTCTACCGGCCAACCGGCTTCCAGCAAGGCCTTGCGCGCCAGGTTCGGCGTCTCGCCGTTGGCATACGCTTGTGAAAGGTAGACGTCATCCACTTCTGCCGGTTTGACGTTGGCCTGTTTAACCGCCTCGTTCAGGACAAGAGCGCCGAGCTTTTCCACGGGCATCTCTCGCAGCATCCCGCAGTAGGCTCCGATTGGAGTTCTTACTCCACTGGCAATGATAACCTCTTTCACTAAAATTGCCTCCTTCAGCAATAATATTGTGCCGGGTTAATATACTAAACCATCGGTTGATATTTACATCTGGAGGGAGTGCAGGTATGGTCACATTGTAATAGAAACGTACAAGCAATGCAACCGGCAACTACAAAAGGTTTTTCTTGTTATTATCACCCCGGATGCTATAATCTATCAATGTGGAGAAGGAATTCGAATTCATTGAACACACGGCTGATATCGGTGTCAGGGCTTACGGCGCAGATATGCAGCAGGTATTTAACCATGCGGCGCGCGGGTTATTCAGTATCATTACCGAGCTTAATACTGTTGACGCAAAAGAACAAGGCCAAATTAGGGTAACTGCTCCGGACGGTGAGGCATTACTGGTCAATTGGCTCAACGAACTGATTTACCTGTTCGAGGCCAAGGGGATACTGTTCAGCCGGTTTAACATTACCGCGATCAGCGATACAGAGTTGCATGCCGTTGTTTACGGTGAGAAAATTAACCTGGCCAGGCATAAACTGAAAACACAAGTGAAGGCCGCCACCTACCACATGCTTAAAATCGAGGAAACCAAAGACGGCTGGAAAGCGCAGGTGATTTTTGATATCTAAGAGAGTGTAGAAAAATCCCCCTTTGTAAGGGGAGACCTTCGGGAGAGATTTACGGTTCAGCTATATTTCTATCAAACTTGTTTGGAGCAAAAAATGTCGGCGCCGTGGGAAGGAGTACTCAATAAAATCGATGATTACCGCTGGGAAATCCCCATCAGCTATAAAGTGGGGATGCGGGTCCCGGGGCTGATCTATGCCAGCGAAGATCTGTTAAACCACATCTGGGAAGAAAATGCCTTCGAGCAGGTGGCCAATGTTGCTTTCCTGCCGGGTATTGTCGGGCATTCCCTGGCGATGCCGGATATCCACTGGGGATATGGTTTTCCCATCGGCGGTGTCGCGGCGACAAGACTGGAAGACGGTGTGGTTTCCCCCGGCGGCGTCGGTTTTGACATCAACTGCGGCGTGCGTGTATTACGTACGAACCTGACGGAAGATGAGGTCAGACCGAAAATCGACCGCATCACCATTGAACTTTTTCATAACGTGCCTTCCGGCCTCGGCACGAAGGGCAAATTAAAAGTCAGCGACCGGGAATTAACGGAGGTCATGATAAAGGGCAGTAAATGGGCGGTGGCCAGAGGCTACGGCGAGCCTGATGACGTTACCAACACAGAAGAATCCGGCTGTATTCAGGGCGCTGACCCCGAAAAAGTCAGCAGCCGCGCCAGAGAACGGGGTTTACCGCAGTTAGGCACGCTGGGCAGCGGTAATCATTTCTTGGAAATCCAGCGAGTCGAAGAAATCTACGACCGCGCTACCGCCGATGTAATGGGTATTCGGGATATCGGGCAGGTGCTGGTGATGATCCACAGCGGCAGCCGCGGGTTCGGGCACCAAATCTGCAGCGATTATATCGCTACGCTCGGTCAGGCCGTCAGAAAGTACGGTATTAATCTGCCGGACCGGCAACTGGCTTGCGCGCCGTTAAAATCAGCCGAAGGGCAGGCCTATCTCAGCGCGATGGCTTGCGCCGCCAATTACGCCTGGACAAACCGCCAGTGCATGGCGCACTGGGTTAGAGAATCACTGATGAAAGCCCTGAGCAAGAGCCCGCGTGATATTGGACTGGAGCAAATCTGGGACGTGGCGCATAATATTGCCAAGATCGAAGAACACGTTGTTAACGGGAAAAAGGTAATGCTTTGCGTCCACCGTAAAGGCGCCACGCGGGCTTTCCCGGCGGGTCACCCGGATTTACCGGAAGTGTACCGGAAAACCGGCCAGCCTGTGCTGATTCCTGGCGATATGGGCAGATATTCTTACATTGCAGTAGGCACCGAAACGGCCATGCGGGAGACTTTCGGCTCAACGTGTCACGGTGCGGGCCGATTGCTGAGCCGTAGCGCCGCTAAAAAAGGCGTCCGGGGCAGTGATGTTATTCAGGCGCTGGCCGCCAAAGGGATCACGGTGAAAACCGCCAGCATCAGTGAATTGCCGGAAGAAGCCTCATCTGCATACAAGGATGTAAATGACGTGGTTGAGGTAACCCAAAACGCTGGAATCTCACGGAAAATTGCCAGAGTTGTGCCCATCGGAGTAATTAAAGGGTAATAGATTGTTTTATAATAAGATAATTGGTTATGGAATTACTACGGCCGGTTTAAGGAGCTAAAACCAGATGAACGACAACATACTACAGACGATAGGAAATACCCCTATGGTCAGGATAAATACACTTAACCCCAACAAAAACACGACCATTTATGCCAAGCTCGAAGGGCTTAACCCGAGCGGAAGCATCAAGGACCGCATTGCCTTAAGCATGATCCAGCAGGCGGAAATCTCGGGCAAACTAACCAAAGGAAAAACAATTATTGAGCCTACCTCCGGCAATACAGGTGTCGCCCTGGCGATGATCGGGTCGCTAAAAGGCTACGAAGTAGAAATTGTCATGAGCAACGCGGTGTCTGTGGAAAGAAGACAGATGATCAAAGCTTTCGGCGGTACAGTCACGCTGACCGATGGTAAATTGGGCACCGACGGCGCCATTCGCAGAGCCCGTGAACTGGTGAAAGAAAACCCGGAGAAGTATTTTATGCCGGACCAGTTTTCCAATGAATATAATAAAATCGCGCACTACCGCACAACCGGTGATGAGATCTGGAAACAGACCAACGGTAAAATAGACTATTTTGTTTCATCCCTGGGCACCTCCGGCACGATCATGGGCGTCAGCAAAGTGCTAAAAGAACATAATCCTCAGATTAAGATCGTCTGCGCGCATCCGGTAAAAGGGCATTATATCCAGGGTTTGAAAAATATGGAAGAGGCAATCGTCCCGTCCATATACGATCCTGCGCAGATTGACATCACAATCATGGTAGAGACCGAAGCCGCCTATGAAATGACCCGGCAAATTGTTTTAAAAGAAGGTATTTTCGTAGGCATGAGCAGCGGCGCGGCCATGTATGCTGCCGTCGAAATTGCCAAACAGATAGAATCAGGTACGATAGTGGTAATATTCCCGGACCGGGGAGAAAAATATCTCAGCACCAAATTATTTAAGGATTAGGTAAAAAGACAGCGTCAACCGGTTACATTTCACTATGGAATCTTGTATCGAAGATTGTTTCAACCCAATTCTTTATTAGGAATAGTGAGGTAAAGATAACAAAATATAACTTGACTTTATCGACTAATCCAGTAAAATAGAATAGTCACGAGTAATAATATTCTAGTACTTTTGACATATATGGGTACAGATTGGGCCGTTTCTTTTGGAGTAGAACGACGATGATCGAAGGGAAATGCACAAAGTGCGGTCAACAATACTGGGGCTGGTCGTTATTGAACCACAGGAATCAAAGTTGCGGCAAATGTGGCGCAGGATTGACGATTTATGAAGACGGTAAAAAAATACTTGACGGATATTCACCTTTTACCGCTGAGGAATATAAGCTAAAATCGGCTAATCCGACTCTCCCGGAAACTTCCAAGGGAAAAACACCGCAGTAGATCTACTAACAGATTTTTTACACTGCGAAGGGGATTATCCTCCTTTCTTTTTAACCATTTCTATACAGGTTTCTTCGCTTTTTATTTTTTCCCTGCCGGCTATAATGACAAATTACATTCCAATAATCTCTCAACTTGGTAAAGTGGTAAAATCTAAGCAGTACAATGACGAAGATATACCCGCTGATTTTGAGTTTTGTTACTTTTTTAGCCACTCTGGCCGGAGGCTATGCAGCTGCGAAAAACAGGAGCAAGTTCGGTTACATTGCCGCCTTCTCCGCCGGTGTTCTAATCGCGGTACCTTTATTCCAGCTCCTGCCCACCAGCCTGACATTAGCGGCTAAACTGGATGTTTCCGCCCAGAATGTGCTCTATGTTACCGGTCTGGGATTTATTTTCCTTTATATGCTGGAGCGCCTACTGGCGGTGAAAAAGGTGCGCTCCGGCAACACCTGGAAATATGAGCGGCACAGCACAGGCGGATTTTACGGCGCGGCGGAACTGGCGCTGCACAGTTTTGTTGACGGTTTTTCCATTGGGGTCGGTTTCCATTTCAATTTCCAGATCGGGATGGTCATTGCACTGGCAGTAATATTCCACGATTTTCCGGACGGGATGAACACTGTCACCGTCATGCTGAAGTCCGGGAATTCCTTGAAATCTTCGCTGCGTATGTTGATGCTGGACGCTGTCACCCCGGTGATCGGAGCGGTTGTCTCTCTCTTTGTTACTTCGGTTGACAATTATCTGGTTTACCTCCTGCCGTTCTTTGCCGGAGGGTTTCTCTATCTTGGCGCCAGCGACCTGCTGCCCGAAGCCCACGATGAAATTTCCCCCGCCACGGCCTTCAGTGTCAGCCTGGTAGGTTTTCTGGTGGTCTTTTTAGCCTCCAAATTCCTGAATTTTTAGGCAAATGGGAAATTCCTTTATTTAACTCCGCGACAAACCATCAATTCCAGAGTATGCATCCTTCCCAAAGAAAGACCTTCGGGTGTGAATGATGATTTAAACTTTCCAATTTTCTGTCCTCGTTGATGCGGGCAAGCTTGTTGGGAATCTTTGTCACCCGCATTCTGTATTTGAAATTTGTTTAGTATTTAGAATTTTATTGGCTGGATAAAATTCCTCACAAATAATACAATGTGGACAGAAATACCTGTGCGGAGAAAAGGACTTTGGATAGAAAGCCGATTGTTTATATCCTGATATCAGCTTCATTGTTCGGGTTGAGTTCTCCGCTGGCAAAATTGCTGCTGAAAGATATTTCGCCGGTGATGCTGGCCGGGCTGTTATACCTGGGGGCATTCCTGGGGCTGTTTCTCTACTCCCTGGTCACCAAAAAGGATATTGCTGCCGGGAAACCAGCGAAATTAACCGGCCGCGATTTGCCGTGGTTGACCGGCGCGATCATCGCCGGCGGGGTCATTGCCCCGATCAGCCAGATGGTGGGATTAAATCTTATCTCAGGTTTTTCAACTTCTTTATTACTCAACCTGGAGGGAGCGGCTACCGCAGTCATTGCCGTTTTCTTTTTTCGTGAAAACGCGGGCAAACGTTTATGGTTGGCTTTGCTGTGCATGACAGCCGCCGGCATACTTTTAAGCTGGAGCCCGGGGCAAAGTAAATTTAGTATCGCCGGCCCTCTGCTGATTTTGCTGGCGGTGGTCTGCTGGGGAATCGATAATAACCTGACACGCCAGATCTCTGATAAAAACCCCATCCAGATCACCTATCTCAAGGGTTTGATTGGGGGAGTAATTTCGGTTTCCACGGCGCTGCTGCTGGGAAAAACAGTTGCTTTGGACTTCACACTGCTGCTGGCGCTGCTGTTGGGCGCGTTCAGTTACGGAATTAGCCTGGTGTTCTTCATAAAAGCATTAGCGGGCTTAGGGTCATCCCGCACCGGCGCCTTTTTCAGCCTGGGACCGTTTGTTGGTGCGGTAGCTTCTATTATTCTACTCAGGGAATGGATCGGCTGGGTGATGTTTCCGGCTTTGCTGCTCATGGGGCTGGGGGTTTGGCTAATCGGCAGCGAGAAACATGAACATACCCACGCCCACTTGGCTGTTACCCATGTGCATATGCACCGCCACGACGATTTGCATCATTTGCATAAGCATCCCGCGGGCACTCCTGAACCGCATTCACATGAGCATGCCCACGCGGAGCTTAGGCACTCCCATGCGCATTGGCCGGACACCCAACACCGGCATCAACATTAAAAAGTTCCGGCATCACNNCGTTCACATGTCCACGTCGACCGTGTCGCCTGCCCCTGGCTTATCCTGCGCTTTATTGATAATCAGGCCGAATTTCTCTTTGTTCCTGCCGGCCGGATCGCGGAAGTTGCCGCCGATACCGGCGCTGTTCCTTTCGATGCGCCGGATGTCGAATTAGGGCATCATGAAGGACGGTGTTCGTTTGAGTCGATCATCCTGAAGTACGAATTAAAAGATAAGGCACTGCTTAGACTGGCGGAAATTATACACGCCTCCGATGTTGCGGCCGATATTGACAAAGACCCCATCGCACGGGGGCTGGAGGCGATTGCGGTAGGTTACGGCTTAAGGTATCCCGATGATGAGGAAAACCTGTCCCACCAGTTTGAAGTGTACGATTCACTATACGCCTGGTGCCGGTTACAAGTAGCAAAGGCGCAATAATTTTTGCCGGGAGGAAATATGGATAATCAACTGCAATATTACGCCGAAACAGGAAAATATCGCGACCGTTTTGATGAAGGACTCTCGGTTGTGATGAAGGCTTACTCCACATTCAGAAAAGAAGTGTATAAAGACGGAGCTCTCAGCCTCAAGGCTAAACGGCTGATCGCGCTGGCATGCGGATTTCAAGCCGGATGCACCCGGTGTATTCAAGGTCAAACCGAAGAGGCCTTTGAAGCAGGAGCGACCAGAGAAGAAATTTTAGAAGCGGTTTCTGTGGCAATCGTAATAGGAGGCACCGCAGTCAGTGCCGAAACCTGGCGGGTGATCAAGGTGCTGGAAGAAATGGGTAAATAACCGGCGAGCATGTCAAAGGTCTTTTTTCAATTTATCCACGACACGGCGGACATCCGGCAGACATCAGCGTTTTTCCGGGTGCGTGTAATCACACCGGCAGGTCTTTTCCTTGCGCGCTTTTGCAATTTTGGCCATAATCGTAGAGCGGCCCTTATTTCTACGAAAATCCTCGGTAATATCGTCTTCAGTATAGTTATAGCAATAACAAATCAGTTTCGTGGTGAGTAGAATTATAATAGAATTATGCGGAGATAACAACAGGTAGATTGACCTGGAATCTTTTTTGTACCGAATAACATCGCAGCGGCCAAATAATATTCAGCCGGAAGTTAACTCTTGGATTGCATCTTTTCTTCGTAATTGCACTTTGTGCATACGCGGTAAAGCGCCGTTACGAAGGTGAGCGCTGCCGGAGTAGAATTCTCTTTTCTTACTACCGTGCGCCAGGAATTTTGTCCGCAAACCGGGCATTTCATATTTCAGAACTCCCTTTTACCGGTATTCCGGTAAACAATCGGTAGTACTTACCGCTATTTGTATTATATACTTTTCTCCTACGATTGCCCCGAAAGTCTCTTTTTGAAGCTAAATTAGAAATTTTTCCCGAAAACCATTGTTTGGCTTGTGCGGTCTGTTCAAGTTATAATGTTTCCATGAAATGCCCGAATGACAGCGCGGAAATGCATCAGGTACAGATCACAGCGAATTACGGCCAGCCGCTCTTCCTTGACCAGTGTGATACCTGCGGCGGTCTATGGTTCGATGAAGCTGAATTGTACAGAGCCAGGCAGGGAGAGGCCGAGAAAGTCGACCAGGTGGATACCTATATTTTAACCGCGTCCACTCCGGTTATGAATCAAGTGCACTGCTGCCCCAGGGACGGGACGAAGCTGACCCGTTTCACCGACCCCAATTTCCCGGCTGGTATTTTCGTGGAGCGCTGTCCGGCTTGCAACGGCTTCTGGCTGAATCGAGGTGAGTTCACCAAATTCCAGCATGCGCGGCAGGAAATGCTGCGCCCGAAAGAGCCGACACCTGACGATATAAAATTAAAAGAACAGATAGACACAATTCTTGCCGACCATCAGAGCCAGGGCGGTAGTGATGTATTAAAAAGATTGACCGGTTTCCTCACCACGCCGATCGAGCCCAAATCGACGCTTTCCCTGGGATCTTTTGGCTCAAATGATGATTCTTCGCAAGCTGGCAATACAGTCGGCACAATATTAAACGTCGTCACTACGCTGCTGAGGCTGTTTGTTTTTAGAGGCTAATAACCTAAGCTTCATCCACCGTAAAAGGCATGACGTCATCGATACGCCCGGCATTACAGAAGAGCATCGCCAGACGGTCCATTCCCAGCGCGTTACCGGCGCACTCCGGCAGACTGGCAACAGCCTTGATAAATTTGTCCGGCATCGGCGCAACTCGGTTCTGTTCTTTTTTAATCTGCTCGATTTCCTTACGGAAACGGATTTCCTGCTCTTTTTGATCAATCAGTTCGCTGTAAGCGTTGGCCAATTCCAGGCCGCCGATAAACAACTCAACCCGTTCGGCAACCTGCCTGTTATCGGGCTTCAGCCGCGCCAGAGAGGCCATCGGCGCTGAATAGTCCACCAGAAAAGTGGGGCGGTGCTGATTCAAGTTAGGAATGACTTTTAAAACCGTATCTTCGTCGAAACGCCGCACATCCGGGTCAGTCACCGGATCCCAACCGGCATATTTCTGAAATGCGTGTGATACGGTGATTCTCTCCCACGGCAGGGAAAGATCGATAGTGTTGTCACGATAGCGGAGTGTAGTGCCCATTCCCAGACCGGCTGCGATGGCGGTGACCATCTGCTCGGTGTCTTGCATCATCTGTTCGTAGTTGGCGCCTGCCCTGTACCATTCCAGCAGCGAAAACTCGGGATTATGATAAGCGCCGCGCTCACCTTTACGGAAACAGTGATTGAATTGAAAAATCCTGTCGTAACCGGCGGCCAGCAGGCGCTTCATATACAGCTCCGGAGATGTGGAAAGAAACCACCCTTCACTTTCAATGGGGATGATTTCTTTTTCCGGAGCAATTGCGGGTGAACGTACAGGCGTTTCTACTTCCAGAAAACCCTGCTTATGGAAAAAGTCGCGGGTAATTTGATAAATGAACACGCGGCGTTTAAGATTAGGGCTCAACCGCTGCAGGCGCTGACGTTCATCTTCCGTCATTTTTACTTCTTGACGACTACCCGTTCCACGTAGGTCCCGGTGCGGGTATCTACTTTAATCATGTCGCCTTCTTTAATGAAGGTGGGGACATCGATCTGGTAGCCTGTCTCCAGGGTGGCGGATTTCAATTGCGCGGTGACGGTATCGGTCTTGGTCGCGATGTCGCTCTTCGTGACTTTTAATTCCACAAAGATCGGCAGGGTGATATCCAGTGGTTTTTCCTCGAGCATCATGGTGGTGACAATGGTGCCTTCCTTCAGGAAATGGCTTTTATCACCGAGTAGCGGTTCTTCGATGGTATATTGTTCAAAAGTATCGGTGTTCATGAAAATAAAATTGCTGCCTTCACGATAAAGGAATTGACCTTCGCGGGTGTTGACATTAGCGCCGGTAAATTTTTCGCCGGAATGGTAGGTTTTATTGGTGCTGCTGCCGTCCACCAGGTTGCGCAGCTTGTAGCGGTAAATGGCGCTGCCTTTACCGGGTTTCATGAATTCAGCTTCCTCAACATTATAAGGGACGCCGTCTATCATTATTTTAGAACCTTTACGTACTTCTGAAATATCCATTTTAACTTCCTCTCTTATCACTCCGGAAAACATCCATCGTGTAATATTGTATAAAAAATACAGCTATAATACAAATATTTTATAAAAAATAAAAAGCAGTAGCTACCAAAAGATAGACTGCGATTAATTGCGCCCCTTCAACCCAATGACAGACGCCATCCGAGCCGACGTAATTGGCAATCATCGCCGTTACGACCACCGCCACCAGTTCAAACGGCGTAAATACCAGATTGTAACCACCGCTTATTAACAGAGGACTGATGAGAATCAGGATCGGCACAACAAAAAGCGCAATCTGTAAAGCCGAGCTCATCCCGATTTCCAGGGATAAGGTCATGTGATTCTTACGTGCAAAAGCCATGGAACTGCTAATTTCCGGGATGTTAGTCAAAACCGCGATAAATACCAGGCCAACAAAAGCATCCGTGAAGCCGGTTTTACTGACCAGTGGTTCAATTGTTTTCACTAGAAAATCAGATTCAAAACCAGCCAATATCGTGATAATAAAAAGAATGATGATGGCGCCTCTCCCGGACCATCGGTCATGGTTTTCTTCGGGAGCCTGCCGTTCTACGACGAACATATGGCGGTGCGTCACCAG
>PMBW01000119.1 GCA_003153075.1 Dehalococcoidia bacterium
GTACCGGGAGTTTCAATCCGGTTGTCGTTGGTGCCTGCCGGCATAATAAATGCATTTGCCATATACCCGGCATAAACCGGCGTTGTATTTTGTTTTCTCAGCACTACACCGCCGATCAACCGGTAGATCGTACCTGCCACGTCGCCGTTATTAGTTGCATTCACCTGCCCGCCAAAAGCGTTGGGGCTGATCGGCCAGTATGGAGCGCGTGTCCCGTTCTCTCCCACGATGAACCGCCCCATAAAACCCGGTCTGGGTGCTGCTCCGTAGTAGTAATTCCAATCGGTGATATATTCCGGGAACAGATGCGGAGAATAGCCGTTTGATGTCTGTAACTTGATATTCGTCTGTCCGATGGTCTGTAATCTGGGGTCATACGGCACGGGATTATTCACTGTGCTGTACGTTAACACCGGCTCGATCTTGTCCGTTCCCAGGTGGTCGGCGGCAATCAACAGCACATCGCCTGCCAGATAAGGATAATTGATATGCTGCAGATGGCTGACCGCCTGAGTGTCAATATAACCCTCGGTATTGGTATCACCTTCGTCAACCAGCTTGCCTTTACTGTCGGTCAACTTTTTTCCGTGCGCGACGATCGGACTATCGGTGGCATAAACAACGCCGGCATGCGTCATACTATCAACCCATAAATGCCCTTCCTGGTCTGTATACTGGGCTAAAATGTGCGCGCAATATTCGCCGGGTGAATCCAGCAGAAACGGCTGCATCCCCTGTGCTGCGCCGT
This sequence comes from Dehalococcoidia bacterium, assembly GCA_003153075.1. Next base: position 749 of record PMBW01000119.1, read on the forward strand.
AGATCCCTCCGGGAGAAGCCGTCCCGTTGTAAGCAATTGTCCTGGATTTAGTGGGATCTGAATTTGGGAATAGCGTTGCGGTTACTTTTACTGTCGCTGGGACTGCGGGATCAAACGCAATATCCTTACCGTATTTTGTGCCCACCGGGTATGCCTGTCCCTCGAAAGTGGCGGTTGCCAGTGTCATCCGCTTGGCAATCCAGAAGTGATAAGTGCCGCCGCCCTCATAGCGGTTTCCCCAGGTATCGTTGATCCAACCGGTCTCTTTGACCGTGTAATATCCGTAAGCGGACGGTTTCCAGGCAGTGATGAGCGAATTTTTTGTCGTGGGCCATTGCCCGATATTACCGATAAAATGCTGCGTGCCGAGGTCGGCCGTCTTACCGTCCGGCCCGGTGACTTGAATAGACAATTCCCCGGAATTATAGGCCCAGGGAATATTGGAATTAATATCGATCGTATCTTCGGGGAACTGCGGTTCGAAAGAATATGAAAGTTTGGTTTTATTGTCACTTGCGTAAAGCGGCAAAATCACATCATCCGGAATCAGATTACGGCCTGATAGCGCAAATGTGGGTCTGTCTTCATCGGCTACGGTTCCATAATAACCGTTCGAACCGTAATTGGCCAGTATTACCCACGGAATTCGCGGTTGGATTTTCGCTGCATCGACTTGTTGCCCTGAAACAGCAGTGCCGCTGGCGCGTATCGGCGGCGAATAAAGATCCGATTCTGCTTGTTCGAAGCCGGTTGTGGCAGTCGCCGGTCTTCCGCTGAATGCTTCCCCGTTGAGGCTGTAGTTGCTGGTTTTGTAGGTTACGCCGTAGTCGATCCTCAGTCTGTATATACCGGGCGGTAGATCTTTCGGTAACTTGCTGTCAACATTGAAAAAGGCCTGCACCTGTCCGCCGTTTTGCTGTGCACTGGATAGCGGCAAGGTGACAAATTCATCGACCGGCGTGCGAAAATCATAGCCGAAACGGTTCGTAACCGCTCCCTGCACCCCGCCCTCAATTGCTAATCCCGTAGGGGTCAGCAGGCTGGACATCCGTTCATCGCTGGGTAGCCGCAGCACTCCGGTAGCATCGAATGTTCGCTCAGCTGTGATCAGCATACAAAAGCCGTCCACTTTGGCAGTCCCCCTGGCCAGCCCGTCGATGTGATTTTGGGAAACGGCCAGCGATGATTGGATATTCACCGTTTTACCAGGCTGCCATTGGCTGTCGCTGATGATCACGTTCGCCGTCCAGACACCGAAATCGGTAAACCCGTGCCCGACAAAATTCAGCGGTTTGGGTTTGGATGTTGTAGTTGCCGTCGTTGCCGAAACAGTTGAAGTTTGAGTGTCTGATGTTGTTTTTGAAATTGTTGTGGTGGTGATGGACGAAGCTTTGGAAGTTGACGTGATCGTATTCGTCGTCGTAGCAGCAGAACTTGTTGTAACACCCGTCGTTACAGGCCCGCAACTGTAGCTCGCTGACGTCGCTACTAACAAAAGTACCGTTATTAATGAAAGAATATACTGTTTCGTTTTCAATTCTTCCTCCTCCGCTCATGTAGAGAACATATGGATTACATTGCATTTTAGACACTCGATGGCTCAATTGCAATAGTACCGGTGATATCTTACGAATTAGTCCTGATTCTGAACACCTCTTTTTCTGTAATACGTTAGTAATATATTGTGCCGCCCTGACAGACTGCTGGAAAACTATCAAATCAGATTAATTTCGTAACTTTTCTCACTTTTGTAAAAAGAGGTCGGGAGGGTTTTAATCTCAAAATCCAGCCTTACTACACATGATGACCCACAAATAAAAACGAGCGAAGCGGCTGATTTTCATCATGGCCGCTTCGCCCGCGATTTTGTGGTTGATATTGATGATTGTTTAGCTTGCTTTTGTAGTGGTCGTGACTGGAGGGGGATTTCCTCCCATAAACCCCTTTCCCGGCATCCTGCCGTTAAATCCGGGCATCATCCCGCCCCGCCCCATACCCGGGAAACCAAACCCGCCATTAGGCGCTAATTTATCTAAGCCCGCAGGTCTGCTGTCCCACCACGCCTGGATCTGGTCGGCTTCGGCTTGGGTAAGTTTATTGTTCTTGACCGCGTTTGCCAGAAATTGTTTGATGGCATCCGCTTTCATCTGTGATCCTGCCTGGGTCAATGCCGCTTTCAGCTGGTCTGCGGTAATTGTTTTATTCGCAGCAGTGCTGAGCGCCGCCGCTGCTTGTGTCATTAAATCGCTATTGTTCGGATCTGCCCCGAACATCGGCCCCATCATTCTGCCGCCGAATCCCAGTATTCCCCGCATCGCATCCGGATTAGCTAATTTCGGCTGACCGTCTTGCCAGGTTTTCAGACTGTCTTTTGTCGCGGCAGCCGGTTTCTTCGCCAGCCACGCTTTGATCGCGTCCGATTCAGCCGGGCTGATTGTCCCCTTGGTCACTGCCTGCGCCAGCGCCTGGTTGATCCGCTGCTGCTCAACCGCTGTGCCGGCCACCTTGAAAGCATCGTTTAACTGCTGCTCCGTTACTTTCAAAATGTCTGCCGCCTTGGCGAAAAGATTGTTACTCACTGTAGTTGTGGTCGCGGTTGTCGTTGTCGTCGTGGTTGGTCCATTCGCCGCCAATATAATGCTTGCGCCGCTAATTGCAATCACTACTACCCCGACCGCCACTGCTATCAGTATTTTAATTTTTTTTGACATCCTTTAACATTCCTCCTTTGTTATTATTCAAATTTCAAATTTATTTTACTTTTCTCCAGTATAGCACTTCGATAATGAACCCACCATTAACCGACTATGAATTAAATAGAAGATTTCAACCCCGGCTGTTCGGCGGCAGGAAAGCGGGAAAACCTTGCCCCGACGGTCGGATCGAGATTGAAGTCGCTGTCACATTACGATTATACGTTAGTAAAATGAACAAAATATGAATCGCCGTTACCAACTTGTCCCGTCCAGTCCAGGGAGTTCAACAAAATCCAGGAGAGCCGCTGAAGGGAAAGGGGACAGAGGCGACTTTCTCATTACTGACAACTCATAACTGCTAACTTTCTCAGACAAAACCTTCTTCCCGGTGTGGTGCTTCATAAATAGCATTAGCTCCCGGTTTTATTCCATCCCGATGGCAATCGGGATCCAGCCGTGCTCTGTTGTTTACGGATACCGGCTTTCGTCCGTATTGGAATAGTTTATTATAACGAAGCGTTAGAAACACCACACTAGTACTTAGGTTTCAGCCCAAACGCTGTAATATCCGTATGTAAATAATGTATGATAAAACAAAGAAGGCCTGAAAGGAAAAGACTTTTATGTACGATATCATCAGTCTTGAGCACGTAAACAAAGACTTAAGTAAACGGCAGATCCTCAAAGATGTCACCTTGGCTGTTAAACAGGGCGATATTTTCGGCTACCTCGGCCCGAACGGCGCCGGCAAAACCACTACCATCCGTATCATCCTGGGATTGCTGACTGCCACCTCCGGCAAAGTCTCCCTGCTGGGGCAGGATGTCCAGGTGGATAAAGTGCGTAAGAAAATAGGTTTCGTGCTGGAAGCGGACGGCCTTTATGACAATCTCACCGCCTATGAAAATATGTTGTACTATGCCAGGCTCTATGATATTCCCCAACCGGGGCAGCGGGTCGATAAAGTCCTGAAACAGGTCGGGCTGGCGGATAGAAGCAAAGACAAGGTTGCCACCTATTCCAAAGGCATGCGCCAAAGGTTAGCCCTCGCCCGGGCGATCGCCCCCGACCCCGAAGTCCTCGTGCTGGATGAACCCACTGCCGGTGTTGATCCGACCGGCCAGATCGAAATCCGCCAGTTGATGCTGGATATGATCCATAAAGAACGTAAGACCATTCTTTTAAGTTCGCACAACCTGGACGAAGTCCAGCGCATCTGCAACCGCATCGCACTCATCCACAAGGGACAAATCAAGCTCTACGGCGAACTGGAAAAATTCAAGCGCGAAATGGGACAGGGCGGGCTTGTCATCGAGACCGTGGAAACCGTGCCTCCGCCAATATTAGCCGAACTGCAAACCCTGCCGGATGTCAGCGTACGCGAGCAAAAAGACGGCATGCTGGTATTGAATATCGGCAAAACCATCGATGTCTCGACGATTGTCACCCTGTTTGCGGTCAGAGGCGTAAAAATCGAGCAGGTTAAAAAGCAGGAAGCCTCTCTGGAAGATATGTATACCGCCATCGTCAAGGAATCGGAGCAGAAATAACATGAATAAATTATGGATCATTGCGACAAAAGATATCGGTGAAGCATTTCGCAGCCGCAGCACCTACATTATCATTATTATCATGATCGTAATTACGATGGGCTACATATCTGTTTATAATCAAAACATCAAAGGAATAACTAATCCTCAGGAATTGATAGCCAGTAGCCGGAATTTTCTGAATGGGCTTTCGTATGTCCTGCCAATGATGTTCTCGATATTTGTTTGTTCCGTTTTCGCCAATTACACTGTCATTGTGGACAAAGCCAAGCGGAATATCGAATCATTGATGGCAACGCCTATTAGCATCAAGCAGATCTGGCTGGGTAAAACACTGGCGGTAGCGTTACCAAGTCTGGGAATAGGCATCAGCGTCGCCATTATTAGTTTTCTTGTAATGGATATCGGATTTGTGATTCCTAAAACAGGTAGTTTTATTTTTCCTAATATCCTGGCAGTTATTTCTGCACTGATATTGGTGCCGGTTTTGGTTTTTGTGATAGTCTCTATCGTCACGTATATTCAACTGGTTATTGCCAATCCGCGGATTGGTAATTTGGTATTCTCCGGATTTTTCATGTTGCTCTGGATAGGCCTGAACCTGTTAGGGGGACTGGGGATATCAACCAATTTCTTTGCATTGACATATCTGATATTCATTGTAGTCTGCGAAACTGTAGCTTATATATTGTCCCGTCACCTTACCAAAGAAAAAGTCCTCCTCTCCAGTAAAGTGTAAATAATCAACTTTTTAACCGGGGTTTATTGGAGATACACCCGGTTCCCACCCACAAGGAGCGCACCACCGCGAGGAGTACAGGACGCAGCGATCTCATTTGTGCAAAATCATTGAGGAGTGCGGAAAGATCTTGCCTGATCATGAAAGCTGACTAATAAATACTCGACTGTTATTCTTGAAACTCATTGCTGCAGCCGCCGCCTTGCTTCCGACTCTGCATCGATGATAAAATTGCTATCGAAAACCCACATTGAACTGTTAAAAGAGGTAAAAATGAAAGCTGTCGTCGTCCACGGTAAAGGTGATTTCCGCTATGAAGATGTTCCCGACCCGAAAGCCGGAGAAGAAGAAGTAGTAGTTAAAATCGGCCGGGTTGGTATCTGCGCTGCCGACCCCAAGATCCTGCACGGTAACGCCTATTTCAGCCAGACCGTCTATGACCATGCCCCCATCATCGCCGGGCATGAATTTGTCGGTGAAGTCGTCGAACTCGGTAAAGGCTCCAAAGAAAAATACGGCCTCAAAGTCGGCGATAAAGCGATCATGGAAATTATCATTCCCTGCAACGAATGCTATTTCTGTAAACGCGGCAGATATAATCTGTGCGACGTCCATGCCATCACCGGCGTCTCGGGTCCTAATGGCGGCTGGGCGGAATATATGAAATATCCCAAGGGCTCCATTATCTGGAAAGTGCCGAATCAAATTCCCTGGGGAGCTGCTGTCACTATCGAGCCCCTCGGCTGCGGCATCCACGGCGTCGAACGCGCCAACATCCAATTCGGGGATACCGTCGTGTTAACCGGCTGCGGTCCCATCGGGCTGCTCATGCTCCAGGCGGCTAAATTAAAGAATCCCTTACTGTTGATCGCCGTTGATACCGACGAGCACCGGCTGGCCATCGCCAAAGAAACCGGCGCCGATCTGGTCATCAACCCCATGAAAGAAGATGTCGTCGCCAAAGTAAAATCACTCACCGGGAGCATTGGCTGCGACGTTGTTCTAGAAGCCAGCGGCAGCCCCAAAGCAGTTGTGCAGGCAGTCGATATGCTNNATCAGCGATATTAAAGAATTGGAGATTTACGGCGGCCATCTGGGAGCTTACGCCTATCCTATGGCCATAAAATACCTCGCCGAAGGCCTCGTTAAAACCGACAAGATCGTCACTCATAACTTCCCGCTGAAAGACTGGGCAAAAGCCATCGATACCGCCGAAAACCACCTGGAAAACTCCATCAAAGTTTCCATGACCCCGTAATATCAATATTAGCTAAAAAGGGGCGGTTGGCCGAGATTTTGTCTCACCAACCGCCCTTTTATTATCGTAATTAGCTGAGGTTGTCCGAAATTGCATGGATTGTCGGGTCAAGCCCGACAATGACAAATAACAATGCTCCTATTCTCTCAATTTGTATCTCTGCAGCTTACCGGTTGCTGTCTTTGGCAGCTCATTAATAAATTCCACCCACCCCGGATATTTATAAGCGGCGATGCTCTTCTTGGCGTACGCCTGGATTTCCTTCGCCAGCCCTTCGGAAGCCTCATAACCGGCCTTCAACACCACATAAGCCTTTGGCTTAACCAGGCCGTTGGTATCCTCTTTCGCAATTACGGCTACTTCCGCCACTGCCGGGTGTTCGCGCAGGATATCTTCAACCTCCATTGGTGAGATCTGCCGGCTGCCCACTTTCAGCATGTCGTCCCCTCTGCCGTAATAATAATAGTAACCATCGGCATCGCGGTAGTATCTGTCTTTCGTGTTGAACCACTCCCCCAGCATCGAGTTCTTGGTCTTGTCATGCTGGCCGTAATAAAAAGCCGCCATCGATTCGCCTTTCACGTACAGGTTACCGACTTCGCCGTCAGGCACTTCCTTGCCGCCGTCATCGACAATTTTCGCATAATAACCCGGCACGATTTTNNGGCTCGAGCGCCGAAACACAAAGCCGCAGCGAAGAAATATCGTACTTCTTTTCTTTGTCCATTACTTCCATCATGCCGGTGTACAGCCTCGGCGCGGCGAAGAATACCGTCGGTTTGTATTGCTCGATCGTCGCCAGTATATTTTCCGGCGTTGTTTTATCCGGCATCAGGACCACCGATGCGCCGACGCCCGGCGGATAAATAAAACTGTTGCCCATGCCGTAAGCGGAGAAAACCTTGAAGGCGGAAAAAACAATGTCGTTCTGATTGATCTGCAGGATCCCCTTCGCATAATTTTCCAGGCCGGTAAACACATCATGCTGCAGATGCACGACGGCCTTCGGGATGCCGGTGACGCCTGAAGTATAGTTCCAGATGCCGACATCCTCGTACGTGGTGTATGCTACTTCCAGTTTGTTGGAACAGCGGTCGACGATATCATGAAAACCGATCTGGTAAGATTTTGTTCTGTTGCCGAGAATAATGGTATTTTCCAGATATCTTAGCCTATCCCGCCATTCATCAATTTCTTCGACGAAATCCTCGTGAGCGATCAGCGTGCGCGCCCGGCTGTCATTCAGCAGATAGCGAAACTCATCGCTGGTGTACATGTAGTTCACCGGCACCGGCACCGCCCCGATCTTAATCGCGCCGTAGAAACTCGCCATCGCTTCCGGCGAATCGTACATTACCAGCATTACCTTTTCTTCCATGTGCACGCCCAGCATGTACAGCGCATTCCCCACGCGGTTGATCATGGACTGCATTTCTTTATAGGTGAACGTCTGGTCTTTGTAATACACAAGGACCTTATCCCCAAAACCTTTCTCTACAGTCTCGTCGATCAGTTTGGAGGTAATGTTGTAATATTCGGGCACATATTTTTCGTATTTGTAGTTGCTTTCAATTTTCGTTTCCATCGATTCTCCTGACTCCGCTCTTTTTTAGTTTTCGCTATTCCGCATGTATATCCGTGTGGATATAATAGTAGGCCAATTCTAGCACTAGCGGCAAAATACCGCAACTGCATCGTCATCCTGCGATACAAAGTACCAAATATTCTAGTCTTTACTCCAAATCATCGGGCAGCCAACTGAGGCAGACTAATTGATCATTTTCCTGAAATTCATTATCATTACGAAAAACGATGCAATCTCAAAGGGGGGTGGCGTTGCCGTCAAAGTTTGGACAATAATAGGTCACAATAAAATTTAACATGAAATTTTAAGAATCGCTTTACAAAATAGCGAACTGTAGGTTTACAGCCTGAATTGACAAACCCCGTATGGCAGACAAAATAATAATTTAAATAGTTGGTAAGGCTTCTTTACACAAGATTGCCTTACCAACTATTTTCTAGTTTTTTAGATTATTTATTTAATCGGTCTTCATAATTAAGGATTTACTACTGCCGCGTTGGTATCCTGTCCATCTTTCACGACAGTAATAGTATATGGATTAACGATCTGGTGATTCGGGACTTTATATAGGGTCTTTGTTACCGATGTTCCGAACGTGGCCTTGCCGCCCTTCAATGTTTCGTACGGCCATACCTGGTTTGTATCCTCAAGTAATGATTTTACTACCGTAGAATCAAAACTCTTGGCTTTTTGGATAGCTGCCGTGACAACTAACGCCTGGCTATAAAAATCCCAGGTTGAGCCGTAGGCTGTACCCCACTTGGCTTTTTCTCTATTCGGTAAATCTATAACGTTCTGGGATACCAGCGGCGGCTGCATCGCCATCATTGTAGAAACAAACCCTTCCATCACGTCTTTACCTGCAATTGCCGCCATGTCTCCCGCGCTCGTCGGTGATATATCAGATATTAATCCTTTGTAACCCATGCCCCGGGCCTGCTTGATGACAAGGGCGCAATCTCCGGTCGGTGTCCCGCCCAGGAATAAAGCATCCGGGTGTGTGTTCAGGAGCTTGGTCAGGATCGGCATGAAATCACTGGTACCGTTGTTATAATATTCTTCAGCAGTGACTGTAAGACCGTTTGCCTTTGCAGATGCATCGTCCTGCTGGGTGATAATCTGTCCGTTTATATCATTCGTGGATAAGTGAGCCTCCGACTTTATATTGGGATTTTGCTTGATGATCCATTTGGTGTAAGAATCGGTTTTCATGGAGGGTGGAATAACTGTTCTGAAAGTATAACTGTTGGCCGGATCAATCACCGAGTCGGTGTATACCTCGACAAAATTCAGTACTTTTTGTTGCGCCATGATCGGCGCCATCGCCAGGGTTCCTTCCGATTGCATTGAAAATACGAATTTTACATTGTCAGTATAGATAAGCTGACGAAGGTTATTTGTGGTGGTGGCAGTATCATATTTATCATCCAGACTTTCAAGCGCAAACTTGTAATGGGTATCGCCAATCGTAACACCGCCCGCGCTATTGGCATCATCGAAGGCTAATTGCAAGCCGTGCACCATGGCTATACCCCAGGGTGCGGCTCCACCGGTCTGAGGAGAAGTCAAGCCGATCGTGATCGTTCCCTCTTTCAAACCTCCTTGAGGCGTTGAGCTCGTCCCTGAACATCCAACCATTGTTACTATTAAACTTGCTGCAACAAAAATTGCGAATATACTAAAACACTTTTTCATTTCTTACTCCCCTCGTGAACAATACGTTTATCTTTTTAATTTTTGCTTGCAGGACGGGACTTATCATCAATATTTATTCTTCAATGCTTTTTACGCCATTCACCTCCCGAAATAGACAAGAATTCTCAAGTATTTCGTGCATCCCTGATTTTATTGAGCTATCTACTTCGAATTCATTTTTATTGGACATTTGTAATAATTTAAAAAATTGGTATCAAACATCGCTCTCAACGTAGGGGCTCTATTCTTAGATTTAATATTCTTCAGTCATTTAATGTCCCATACTTTTCTTCAGATTCTCATCTACCCAGTAGCGCGCCGCATAGAAACCGAGATACGCGGGGCCGGTGCCTGTCCCGGATACCGCGCCATATTGATTATTGAAACCTTTGAGCCAGGGCTGACAAAGGGCAAAACTATTTGGTTGAACCAAAGATATTGCGAAATGCTGTCTTGCGACATACAAATTCGCCTCTTTTACTACTTTTTTCATTGCATCAACACTTGTAGCTGCCATGGCATTAGGTTGGAAAGCATTGAAAACTGGGTCGTTGACCATTTCAAAGTTTAGTACGTAACCTACCTGAAACCGGTATAGTTGCCTGATTGGTTCATAGGTAAGCCCAAGCGATCCGCTCACGCGAAAAGCAATCTGGTCATGCTTGTGACCCTGTTGGACAAAAGCAAGCCAGGAAGCAGAGTCTAACGGCCGGATCTCCATGTCAATGCCAACAGCAGCAAAATAAGATTTGACTACCTGTAAGATATCCATATCGCCGGCAGCATCTGCCACTATGTTAGTCTTAAAGCCGCTCGGGTATCCGGCTTCAGCCAGTAGTCTCTTGGCTGCGGTGGGATTATAAGCATATTCGTCCTTCAGGTCTTGCGGCCACTGATCGTACGGAAGCCCCCACCCTGTTTCATAATAAGAAGTCAA
>PMBW01000087.1 GCA_003153075.1 Dehalococcoidia bacterium
GGACCTGGGAATTTTGGGTGGCAGTCTTTTGTGGCGCTGGGATGCCGGCTGGCGTGGGTATCTGCGCTGGTTGATAATTGTCCTGGCCCCGATTCCGCCGTACATTCACGCATTAGCCTGGACCTCAACCATATATGCAGTTAATTCCTGGCTGCAGAAAATCGGATTGCCCCCGCTGCCGGTGCAGGGATGGATCACCGCCTGGTGGATCCAGTTGATGTCCTTGACTCCTATCGCTATCGGTCTGGCGCTGATCGGGCTTAAATCTGTGGAACCTCTTCTCATCGATGCCGGTAGAATTATGCGCTCGGATGCAGTGAATCTGTTCCGGGTGATCCTGCCGCTGGCAGCGCCCGCACTATTGGCCGGAGGCGGAGTGCTATTCCTGCTCAGCCTGCTTGATTACTCCGTTCCGTCATTGGTTAACTTGAACGTTTACTCGCTGGAAATATTTGCCGAATTCAGCGCCAGTAACCAGCCGGTCCGGGCTTTATTACTTTCGTTTCCCATTTTGCTCATTGCCGTTGTTGTTATATTCGCCTCACTTTCACCGCTTAGGAATGCCGCGCAAAGCACGTCCTGGCGTATGCCCACCTGGAAAGTAGCTCCCGCCTGGCCCAAATGGCTCGTTATTCTGCAATGGTTGGCATTAGCCGTTTTGGTTGCTCAGATTGTGGTGCCGATGGTTAGTCTGAGCGCAAATGTCGGGACATGGAATAGTATGGCATCGGCGATTAAGATGGCAAGTCGAGAGATAAATTTCACGTTCTGGGTATCTCTTATAGTAGCTCTGATTTGTCTCCCAATTGCTTTAGCCGTTGCCCGGGAGTTGGTAGTATCGCGAAAATGGGAAAAATTGATCTGGCTTTTAGTCATTACGCCGTTAGCAATTCCTCCCTCACTTATCGGTATCGGCTTGATCACTATTTGGAACCGGCCTTTGGTATTTCAGGTTTACGGCACCGGTATAATGCCGGTTTTAGCCGGACTGGCGCGTTTTACTCCTATTGCTGTAATCGTTCTGGCAGCGCAATTACGCAGTTTAAATCCACTTTTTATTGATGCGGCCCGTATCCTTCAAACCAACCGCTGGCAAACCTGGAAACAGATCTGGCTGCCGATGCTGGCGCCGGGGTTTCTTGCCTCCGCCGGCATTGTATTTGCCCTTACTCTCGGGGAACTTGGTGCTACGCTTCTCATCGCCCCACCCGGTCAGGCTACTTTGACGATCAGAATATATAATTTCCTGCATTACGGCGCTTCTAGTGTTGTTGCGGGTTTGTGTCTGATGATGGCTGTTGTTATCTTTATTGCTGGAACGATCACAGCAATCGCACTGGCTGGACGGTCATATATTATTTCTAAAACTATTACGAGGCAAAAATGATATCGCTCAAACAGGTCTCAAAATCATTTGGCGACGTCACAGCGGTCAACAAAGTTTCGCTGGAGGTTCCCGCCGCCGGTTCACTGGTCATACTGGGGCCGTCCGGTTCCGGCAAGACCACCCTTCTGCGTTTGATCGCCGGTCTCGAAATCCCTGATGAAGGCGAGATTTATATTGACGGCAAGCTGGCTAGTAAATCAGGCTGGGTAAAAGAGCCGCACCTCCGCGGTTTGGGATTTGTATTCCAGTCGTCTGCTTTATGGCCTCATATGACAGTGGCGCAAAATATTATGTTCGGACTCTACGGCTCGCCGTCGACCGAAGCTCGCCGTCGTCTCCATGAACTGCTGCAGGATATGTCACTGACAGAACTGGAACACCGTTATCCTCATCAGATTTCCGGCGGCGAGGCCCGCCGTGTTACTTTAGCCCGTACGCTGGCCCCGAAACCAAAAGTGCTGTTATTGGACGAGCCGCTGACTAACCTCGATACTGATTTAAAGCAAAATATTCTAACAGTTTTTAAACGGGCAGTAACGCAATTCCAAGCCACCATAATATATGTAACCCATGATTATAAAGAAGCCGAAACAATTTCAGACCATATACTGATTATGAATAACGGCTGTCTGGAAGTACCAACGGGCAAAAAGGATAAGGCAGAAAAGTAAAAATGAGCGCGCTAATTTCTCAGCTTGTTATCAATAATATTTCCTGCATCGGGGTTCTTCAATGAAATACAAACGGGCATCAGGTATTATCGTCATAATTCTATCGCTGTGCGCAGTCGTCTCACTGCCGGGATGCGCCAATACCAAAGTCCTTCCTGACGGATGGCTGATCGTCCCCCACTTGAATGCGATACAGGCTATTGCAGTGCAAGGCAATACTATATGGGCCGGTTGCGAGAATGGTGTCTACGGAATCGACCGTCAAACCGGCGCGGTCATACAGAAGTTGAAAAGCGACCCTCCACTGACCTACGTAAAAGCGCTGCTCGTAGATAAAACCGGCGTCCTTTATATCGGACAGTTTAACGGTCTGACCCGCTACGATGGAACCAGCTGCGAGACATTTACTACAAAGGACGGCCTGCCGGATAATCGCGTGAATACGCTTTTATTAGATAACGCCGGACGTTTATGGGCCGGAACATGGGGCGGTGCCGCTTATCGTGAAAATGGCGCATGGCATGTGGTTACTGAAAAAGACGGCCTGGGCGATAACATGGTAAACGTTATGTTTCAGGATAATCAGGGAGGAATGTGGTTTGGCTCATATGTCGCTCCGCGCGGCGGTATCAGCTACNNCACGACGATATTACTTCAATTATTCAAGACCAGTCCGGCAGTGTTTGGGCCGGGACCGGTTTCCTTTACCGTGGGGGAGCGGTCAAGTTCGGTTTATCATCTGGCTCCTGGGTTATTCAACAGGTATTAACTAAGTCCGACGGGCTGGCTGGTGACAAAGTACGTTCGGTGTTTCAGGATAAAGACGGTGTGCTGTGGTTCGGTTCGGAGTACGACGGCTTGGCGCGTTGGGAAAACGGCAAATGGCGTGTTTTAACCGAAAAGGATGGAATGCCGCATTATGAAGTCATGGCTATGTTACAGGACGTCGACGGCAGCTTGTGGATGGGTACTCAAAACGGGGTTGTACGTTTTAATTCTGCGGCTTTGAAAGCCTTACGCTGAATTAAAAAAACATCCTGTAAATCTTTTGGATAAAATTGGAAATACCTTTATTCGGAGGCCAATAACATTAAAAAATTATTCGAATTATGTCTTTACAATCTATTATTTAGATGTTATCCTAATTTTATTTACCGCAATGTAATATACACATTTCCCTGCAAGCTGGAACCCCGGCATGTTTAATGATCGTCTGGAGAAGAGTGAAATGGGTAGTACAATGAACAGGCAAACACCTCCGAAATTAGCGCCCTCTGCCGCCCAACAACCGCCGCCGCAGCAACAGCAAATTCCCAAAAAGTTTTTCCCGCTGGTTTTGTATATTCTTAAAAACGCCTGGCAGGTTTTTAAACAGCAAATACCATTTATGATATTGTTCGGCGTCCTGGGCTGGTTACTGCATACTTATCTTCTCGTGGTGATCAACCAGGGATTTTCCCCGAGCAGTTGGATCGGTAATTTTCTGGCAACTCAGAGTAACTCATTATCCGGTACCATAATCTGGATGGTCGCCTCCGGTTTTCTGTTCGGCTGGATCGGTCAATTGATCACTCAACGCGGCAAGAAAGTTGTTAAGCAAAAACAACCGGGGATCATGGCAATGTTTCAGAATGCGGGCGGTTTGGCCTTAGCCGCGATACTGGCCACCGCCGGTCTTTCGCTCTTTATCGGTATTATCGTAAATAAATACGCTAATGTCACAATGGCATTAGGCGCAGCCGGACTCATGCTCTCAAAAGGCGGCGCGGTCGTTTCCCTTTTAATCAGTTCTGCCTGGACCTCCACTTATGGGTTGGCACAGAATAAAAAATCACAGCAATTCAGTGCTGCTACCGGCCGTGTGGCGATGGTTGGCAGTATTGCCGGGTTTCTCTTATGCACATTCTTAAACCTTTGGTGGTTAAAATTGATCTTCGGTGTGGCGATGCTAGGCGCGGCTTTTGTGCTGACCAGACGTCAAGGGCAATCACTTACCTCGTTGTTGTTAGCCTTGCTGCCCATGATGTTGATTATGGGCGCGATGGTTATTATCAGTAAAACCATTCCCGTTTTAGCCGATGACGGCGGCTGGCAGGAATCGGGAGGGACTTTTAGCGGCTGGGTTCATAGCCCGGGGGCTGTAACTGCAGTGGTGTTAGGAATTGGCCCCGGTATCGGTTCGGTTGTCGGACCCGCAATCGGTCAAGCTTTAGTAAATATAGGCGGTAATATCTATATCGGTGACGGCGGCATTGAAGGACAAACCCCGGTTCAAGAAACTCCACCTCAAGGACCCTATGGTCAGACCACCGTACCAACGATGACGGACGAAAACGGGAATCCTATTACTAATTGGGAACCGAATAAATACGGACCTGGGCCTGATGGCAACGAAGGCAAACCGGGGCAGGTGTGGTACAACGGTAATTGGGTTGATGCCGCACAGGCTCAGCAAGAAATAAATAAAATCACCGGCGGGCCGGTACAAAAATTTAACATTACGGATGAAGATGGTAAACCCATAATTAACTGGGAACCCGGTAAGTACGGCCCGGATCAGGGGGGTAAAGAGGGAAAACCGGGTATGGTCTGGCACTGGGGCAGCTGGGTAACTCCCGAACAAGCCCAGCAAGAAATTCAGCAGGATCTCACCCGGCAGGCGCAAGATAGAGCAGAGCAGGATAGAAGTCTGGCTGAATGGCGTGCAAAAAATGCCGAACAGCTTGCCAGAGAAAGAGCAGAAGGCCAGCGCGAAATCGATGAAGCTAATCAGAGGCGCGCGCTGGAAGCAGCGCAGACAAAGGCCGACCAGCAAATGCGTGATCATATTTTAGAAAAATTGAAGAACGACCCTTCCGTTGGGCAGGATATGAGAGATGCGGCTGCCGAGGGTAATACTGAATATATGAAGGAAGTCTACCGGGAAAAACTGGGAGATCAAATGACCCAGGGCCAGAAGGATGCGGCTTACTATAACACGATGGCTACCATATATGGTGTCGGAGAAGTTGGCGCTAAATTGGTCGTAGCCGGCTCCAAAGGCGCACTGATTGCCATTGGCGGCCCCGCCGGCATGATTGCCACCGGGGTTGCCGTAGGTTCCATTTCCGCTGCTCAAGAAGGTTCCCAAAGTTATGTCAATGGTGATTCGGTCGGCCAAATATTGGGGCATACGGCCGTTGGCTTTGCCTCCGGTGTTAAAGATGGGGCCATCGGCGTCTATACGCAAATGCCGGGTATAAGTACCGCCGCAAAATACCTCATTCCTGCCGGAGCAGATGCCGCGCAGACCTTCATCCAGGCTGAGATAAATGACCCCGGTAACGTGATGGGGAACATGGGAAAGGCTCTCGGTTCGGGAGCTTTATCCATCGGTACAACTTATGTAGGTAATATTATTGATGCTAACACCTCCGGCGTTATAAAAGAGGGCTTAAATCTAGCCACTGGTACCGCCGGCGGGGCGATTGGTAGTGTAATCCAGGGTGGCGACACCGGAGAAGGTGCGTTAGAAGGACTGATAGGTTCGGTAGGCGGCAGAATAGGCGCCCATGCGGGCACAGGAACACTGGATTATCTGCGCAACCAGTCTGAACAACCCGTTAAAATTGCCATGGGCGAAGCGCAGGTTGAAAAAGAAAAGTTGATCTCTCTTTCCGGTCAATCAGATAAAGTACAGGATTTGATAATTAAGACAAAATATACGGGTGAAGATGGCAAACCGTACGTCAATGAGCAAGGAGCACTCGACCAGTTGAGAGATACACAATCCAGCAGGACTGCCAAACAGGGGACTGAATATGTCAAAGAACCCATAGTTAATACCCGTAACGAGAAGATTTACAAACCGGCGGATGAAGCGACGATCAAAGGTGTGACTCCGGAATTGGTAGCGAAGGGAATAATAAAACCGGGCGAAAAACTCGAAATGGATACATTCTCAACACCGGGCAAGGGTACTACTAGCGCATCGGTTGGCGCTGATCGCGACGCAAGGCTAGTAGTTATTCGCAACGATCCGGAAACAGGGCAACCGGTAAAAGTCGAAATCGACCGGCAGCATTGGGAAGATAGAGCCTATAAAGACTTCTATGACCATACGACCAAGATCGCCGGCGGAGAACAAAATATTACTCCCGACAAGTATCCTAATTACTTTAAGAGGGTTGATGAGATGACAAAAAACAATCCTCAAGGTCTGAGTGATGAACAGATAAAGGCGCGTGCTTGGGGTGAGGAGCACAACCAGCTCTTTACGGATAAAAATCATGTTGAAGCCAGCCGTGATAATGCCGATCAGATCAACAAGTTCGTCGGCAATAAAGAAGTTCAGACACAGTCCACACCGAATGTTTTATCGACGCAGCAGGGTAAATCGACGCTGCTCGACCCTGAAGGATATGCCAAGATGTGGCAGGAAAAATCGGAGGCTTATCAACGCCTGGACAACCAGCCGGAAGCGATCGCCCAGTCGCAAAAAGGCGTGGAGCAGTACATGAAAATCCGCCAGGGTTATGATAATCAGGGACTTAATGTTCCGCCGTTGGATAACCAGACTGCCAAAGCCATGGAAATTATCTCTAAAGCGCCTGTGGGGATGGATGCAACTCCGGCAAAGATGGCAGAAGTAAATCAGCAGCTTAAAGCAATCGGTTTCAAGGATACCTACGATGCTCTAGGTAAAGTAGCCATGCAAAATGAGGGACTCGGGTTTGCGCAGCCCAAGGGAATGAGCACCAGTAACACGATCAGGATCGGCATCAGCGGCATCGATCCGCCGCCACGCGATCCGGGACCACCACAGGACGGAACGGTCTATTAAAAAGAAAAAATAAGTGAGTCACCGATGACAATATCTTGTTACTAAAAAGTAAAAATCGGTGTTACGGGAGAATTGAAATGAGCCTAACAGTATTTTCTGATGTCCCTCGTTCTATTTTGGCTCTATTACTTGACAGAGTTGGCGAAGCCCGCGGCATGTCACCGCGCCTGATAATGGGTAAACCGGACAGCCTGGGCCCACAGCAGATTGCCGAGCTGTATGCCGGGGGATTCATAGAATTGCCGGATAAGCCGACCATCTCCCTGACCCCACAATTCATAAAGGTAGCACGCGTGCTGTTGAACCCGCAAACGAATTTGAATATCCGTATCTGGGGCAGAGACAGTATTTGCGGCGAAACCAATATNNAGCGCTTTTATCGACGATACGACGGTAGTCAAGATGATGGGGGATGCAATTCCCGAACCGATAGAGCAGGACCTGCAATTTGAATTCAAAGCCCACCTCGATAATACCGTGGCCGCGATTCTGTTTGCCGTGATCGACCTCGCGCGAATTAAAGCCGGTGATAAGAAAAATACCGAGCCGGTTTTAAGTATGGTTTTCCCTGCCCAGGAAATTTACAGTTATATGTACGATCGTTGGTCGCTTACCGGCTTCAAAGATCTTATTACATACGTTACAGCCGTCGGAATGATGCCTGAGGCCCCCTCATTGACCGAT
>PMBW01000314.1 GCA_003153075.1 Dehalococcoidia bacterium
GACGGCATCGGGCCGGAAGTCATCGATGAAGCAGTCAAGGTATTAAAGGCAATCGGCAAGAAATATAATCATACCTTCGACTTCCGCAATGAACTCATCGGCGGCGTGGCTATCGATGCGACCGGTGAAGCATTAACTAAAGAAACCCTCAAAGAATGTATTAAGGCAGACGCAGTTCTCTTGGGCGCTGTCGGCTCTCCCAAGTATGATAATCCGCTCAATAAAGTCCGTCCTGAGGACGGTTTACTGGCTCTGCGCAAGGGAATGGGTCTGTATGCCAACCTGCGCCCGGTCAAAGTGCTCCCGATGCTGACCAACGGCACCAACCTGAAGCCTGAGGTCATCAAGGGCGTCGATCTTATCGTGGTGCGTGAATTGACCGGCGGTTTGTATTACGGCCGTCCCAAGCGCCGCTATACAACTACCCGCGGACGCCGCGCCGTCGATTCCATGGTTTATTCCGAACAGGAGATCGCCCGCATCGCGAAAGTCGGTTTTGAACTGGCCAGGAGCCGCGGTAAAAAACTGATGTCTGTTGATAAAGCCAACGTCCTGGAAACCTCCCGTCTGTGGCGGCAGGTTGTCTCCGAAGTTGCTAAAGATTACCCGGATGTCGAAGTGGAGAATCAATTAGTTGATTCCTGCGCCATGCGGTTGATCCAGAACCCCCGATCGATCGATGTCGCGGTAATGGAAAATACCTTCGGCGATATTCTCACTGACGAAGCCTCGATGTTGGCTGGTTCATTGGGCATGTTACCTTCCGCCAGTCTCGCCGGCGCTCCTAAAGAAGGGGCAAAAGTCTCCGGTATGTACGAACCGATTCACGGCAGCGCTCCCAAGCGCGCCGGGTTAAATATGGCTAATCCTATTGCCACAATATCGAGCGCGGCATTAATGCTGCGGTATTCCCTGGGTTTACCTAACGAAGCGAAGATCGTCGAAGACGCGATCCTCGCGGTGCTTAATGACGGCTTCCGCACCTACGATATCATGTCGGAAGGAATGAAAAAGGTTGGCACTAAAGAAATGGGCGACATGATCGCCGCCAAAGTATAAGTAAATAGCCTTGCGAGGAACGAAGCGATCTCAGGGAGAGTCGGTCGTTCTTGCGGGTGATTGCTTTCCGGGTTTTACTTGGGTTGTAACAAAGAAGGGTATGAGTTAACTTAAAAATGGGTAAAATCTATCTCTATGACACCACCTTAAGGGACGGGGCGCAGAAAGAAGGCGTCTCCTTCTCTGTTGTCGATAAATTGGAGATTGCCTCCCGTTTGGATGATATGGGCATCAGCTTTATCGAGGGCGGTTGGCCTGGTTCCAACCCCCGCGACGCCGAGTTTTTTCAGAAGGCTAGGGCGTTGAAGCTGAAAAATGCCGAAATCGTCGTTTTCGGCAGCACCCGCCGCGCTAATACCTGCGCGGAAGAAGATACCAACCTGCAGGTTATACTGGAGACGGGCTTTAAATATGCCTGTCTCGTCGGGAAAACCTCCGATTTACAGGTGACGCAGGTGCTGGAAACTACGCTTGCGGAAAATCTCAAAATGATCGCTGATTCCATTATATTTTTAAAGAGCAAAGGCATGACCGTCTTCCTTGATGCGGAACACTTTTTCGACGGTTATAAACACGATCCTGAATACAGTTTACTCTGCCTGACCGTTGCCGCCGAAGCCGGGGCCGCCTGCATTGTCTTATGCGATACCAATGGCGGGGCTATGCCTGATGAAGTAACCTCTGCTGTAAAAGCAGCTAAAAAAGTTACCGATGTGCCGCTCGGTATCCATGCGCATAATGACAGCGAAGTAGCGGTGGCTAATACGATTGCCGCGGTCGAAGCGGGTGTCACCCAGGTTCAGGGGACGATCAACGGCTATGGCGAACGCTGCGGTAATACCAATATTTGCAGCGTAATTGCTAATCTCAAACTGAAAATGGGCATCGATTGTGTTTCTGACGAACAGCTGGCTAAACTGACTGAAGTATCGCACTTTGTCAGCGAAGCTGCTAACATGCCGCCGGAAGCCTCGCTGCCCTATGTCGGCAGCAGCGCTTTCACTCATAAAGCCGGTTATCACGTCTCCGGTGTGGCCAAGTGGCTGGATTCTTACCAGCATATCGACCCGGCGAAAGTCGGTAATCGTTTAAAGGTAGTAGTTTCCGAACTTTCGGGTAAGGCTAACATCATTCATAAGGCAAAAGAGCGCGGGTTGGATGTTCCCCTGCAGGGTAAAGAAGCTAAGAAGCTGCTGGAACAGATCAAATTGCAGGAAAGCCGCGGTTTTCAGTATGACAACGCCGAAGCCTCCTTCGACCTGCTGGTGCAGCGCGCCCAGCCGGATTATCAACCCCTGTTTGAACTGGTCGACTTCATGGTTGTTGTGGAAAAAAGGCGGCGTCCTTCCACCCGTAAAGACACCGGCGAAATGCTCTCCGAAGCCATGGTGAAGGTGAAGGTCGACGGGAAAATGATGCACACCGCCGCTGAAGGCAACGGCCCGGTCAACGCGCTCGATGCGGCGCTGCGGCAGGCGCTTCTACAGTTCTACCCCGATCTGGCGGTGGTTAAACTCATCGATTATAAAGTGCGTATCCTGGCCGAAAGCACCGGCACCGAATCGCTGGTCAGGGTGCTCATCGAATCCACGGACGGCACCGAAGAATGGCGCACCGTCGGCAGCTCCACTGATATCATCGAAGCCAGTTGGCTGGCCCTCGCAGACGGCCTCGAATACTGGCTGCTCAAGCACAACAAGAAATAGTGAAGAGCATTCAGTTGTCAGCGTTCTTCTCAACATCGTATTGATAAATCAAGAGGGAGGTTTCTGTTTTAGTAAAAACCTCCCTCTTTCAATATATCCTTCTGCGAATGCCTATGTATGTAAATTCCCTGAGTCTTTCTTAAGTAAGAAATTGTACCCAAGAACCCTGCCTTACCTTAGGGGCGTTAAGCCACTCTGAGAAATAAAAAATCCTCTTCCCCGCGGGAAGAGATAAAAGAGATGGGGCATGGTGACATAATTATCGTTATAGAATCACATAGTCGTTGGTTTGAACGTGATAGAGTAAGCGGGTGCTGTTTTTAAACAAATGTATTCAGCGCGATAGCCCTTCGCTTATTTCCCCAATCCCTTCGCCCAACTCGTCGCCCTCTCTACTTCACCATCTTTCAGCGGCCCGTTTTTTCCGGTCACAAAGAAACCTTCGGCAGGCACAACCAGATTCGCCCCCTTGTCTTGCAGGCTTTTCGCGATCCTGTCCGCGGCAAACCCAAACAGTTTAACCAGCTTGGTGGGGATCCTGGTATCGAAAGCCGCAGTATTTTTACCTTTAACCGCACCTTCCGGTATTTTGTTCATGAAGTCTGCTACCGTCGGCATCGGTCTGCCGCCGTAGGTCGGCGCGCCGATCACCAGCAGGTCATAGGAGCTCAATTCAGCAACATTTACTTCTCCGGCTTTTTGGACTTTCACATCGCCCGTCAGCGCCGCCCCGATCGCCTTGGCAATTTTCTCGGTGTTCCCATAAGTCGAATCATATACTACTAAAGCTTTCATTATTCACCTCCGAAATCGACTCCAGTATACTACTTTACAAATATAAGGCACAAGCTTCTAATCTGCAGGGTGAACCTTTAAACCTGCGGTTTTAATCCAGTACTAAAGTATACTTTACATATATATCAATAAGTGATAAATTTTATTCGGTTTTATCATCGATTGATTCATAATTGAACTTAAAAGCCTGTCATGCCTTGAATATTCCCGCCTGTTTGCTCTCATCATTTTCCCCCTTGTAGATCTATATTCTATTCCGCTCCTCGCTTGACTATTTTCATATGAGTTTATACCGGCCGGTTGTGGAACTAAAATTTGGACGGCTGTAATGAAATTTCACCGGCTCTATAGAGTATTGCAGGTGGATAGATCAAAGCCTTGTTCTATGAGGAACAGGGCTGCGCAACCGGTTATCCGATAATAAATTAAAGGAGAAGAATAATGGCAGACACTGGCAAAAAAGTCGTCTTTACTGTTGCTCAGATAAAAGAGCATATTCAAAATATCCAGAAAATAACTGAACAGGCCAAGACCGAAAACAAAGGAGAGTTTTTTACCGCTGTTACCCCGGAAGAAATTGAGAAAAAACTTAAGCGCGTTAACTCCCCCATGATAATCAGCCAGAGCTGGGGAGGTACATCACCGGGAGGAACCGTAAATTATAATCTCGGTATTTATAATCCGGATCCGGTCCAGGCTGTTTGGGTTTTCGCGCATGTCTTTGTCGGTTCCGGTAACATTGACCCGGTCACCGGTACATTCTTGCTCAATGTCGATACGCGTTTCCCCCGCCTGACATTACCGGCGCCTGTTGGACTGACAATTCCTTCCCACTCTAATGCCAACCTCAGCTTCGCGCTCAAAGTCCCCGCTACCGTGGAAAAAACTAACTATATCGGCAATAGTTGTCTNNTATTCGCCGGAGAAGGGTATGGCATCGGCAGTCCGGTAAAATCCGGCGGCGGTGCCGTACCCCGGGATCACCATTAAAGCAGAAAAATAGAGTGAAGTGCTTGCTTCACAGAGTGTAAATCACAAAATAATTAAGGAGATCAATATGGATGAATTCCGGACTATTGCAAAGCTATGGCCGTCAGGCGCCGAATTGAATCTCGAGACTGATTCCAACCTGCTTGGCGGTCCTGCCACCTTCATGCGCAGGGCTGTTAACTGGGTCACCGATGGTGAGCATAATTACCAGTTCCTTTTCTGGAATACCGGACGGCGTCTCACCAACAAGCGCAGCGTACGGTGGAACTTCAGCGTGCTCGGTTGGGGAACGTGGACTGCCACGCGGTGGTACGGCACGCCGCCGTCCGGGGGACCGGGCGCCCAACGCGTTCATGCTGATGCCTTTTTAATTGGCGGCGATGCTCCATTAAGCGCGACGCCGATTGACGCTGCCGCAAGTACGTTTGCGCCCGGGGCTTATCCTTTTAATGGGAATGATCATGAGATCGGTACGGCGGGCGGAGCAGTAACCGTAGCGGCTGTAGATCCGTACCAGAGTTACGATTTTGCAGGCTGGTTGCAGCTGATTTGGGGTGGCGATGACTCTGACGTATTCATCGAAACGGATAGCGGCAGTGGCGGTACGATCGGTGGCAGCGGGTTCTATGATCACCTCCCCGGAGTCACTTACCATGCTGCTCGTGGCTCAGGCCCCGATGTGCTTGCCTCTTATGGGTACCATCATAACGCTCGTCCGGGGAATATCGCTATCGGCGACTTAGGACAATTGGTTGATATACTGGTTGGCGGCGCTGTTGTGCCTCCGATCTCGCTGGCAGCTGATCCCAGTCCCATTGACGTTATTCGTCTGAAAATGATCGAACAGCTTCTTTTACAGATGCGTCTGAGCCCAAGCGGCGGATCTGGCCTGAAGAACCTGATCGAAGCAGCGCCGGGTATGAGCGCTGATCAGTTGAAGCAGGCCGTAAAGTCGGTTAAAGTGAATATCAATCTTGGCAAGACGGCTCTTACTGCGCTCGATGCGCAGCTAAAGGCGAAGACGAAGTGACGGTGCGTCCTGTTCGTGTGCTGCTCGTCGGATTTCAGGGCCAGGATAACCTTGGCCTGCGCTATCTGGCGGGCAGCATTAGCCTGGCTGGCCATCAGATACGCATCGAGAGCTTTAGCTCCGATGCTGCTCCCCTGATCTCCGTAGCGCGCCGGTGGCTCCCCGATATCGTCGGGTTTTCGCTGATCTTCCAATATATGACATCGGATTTCAAACAAGTCATCAGCGCGCTTCGCTCTGCCGGTATTACCGCTCATTTCACGATTGGCGGACACTATGCTTCCTTTGCGCCGGAAACACTCCTCGATCTTATCCCCGAATTAGATAGCGTGGTTCGTTTCGAAGGTGAACGCACGCTGGTAGAACTGGCTGCTGCGATCGCCCAAAAACGTTCCTGGCACAATGTCAGGGGAATCGCTTGGCGGGATCAGGACGGCGTGCATGTAACGCCAAACCGGGAAGATCATCTGTCCCTTGACGCACTGCCGTGGCCCGAACGTGGAGATATTGATTACCGTGCGCAGGCTTTGCCGGCTGCATCGATGCTGGCATCTCGCGGTTGCCCGTGGCAGTGTTCCTTCTGTTCCATCATCGGTTTCTATGAGGGGAACGGCACGCGGGGCCGGCGGCGGAGCGATCCGTTCCTTGTCGTCGACGAGATAGAATACCTTGTCCGCGATCGCGGTGTCCGTTTCATTCTCTTTCAGGATGATGACTTCCTGGCAGGAGGGAAGGACGCGCGTGATTGGGCGCAGACGATTGCGCTGGAAATAATGCGGCGGGGTCTGGAAAAGCGCCTGCGGTTCAAGATTTCATGCCGCTCCGATGAAATTCGGGAGGATGTTCTCGCTCCGCTCATCGCCGCCGGGCTCTCCTATATCTATCTCGGCGTCGAATCCGGCGATCCGGACGATCTGAAAGCGCTCACCAAGCATATTACTCCGGATGTCCATCTCCGCGCCGGTCAGATACTGCGGCGGTTGGAGGTCAACTTCGATTTCGGTTTCATGTTGCTGCAGCCCTGGAGCACAATATCCTCGGTGCGCAACAACCTGCATTTTTTGCGGGAGTTCTGTTCTGACGGGTACGCTGCCGCCGGTTTTTGCCGGACGCTTCCGTATGTTGGCACTGCGTTGGAAAAGCGGATGCGGGCCGAGGGCCGGCTGTCCGGTCCCGCGCTTGATGCGGACTATCGCTTTCTCGATTCCAGGCTTGATATATTTTGGGACTTTGCGCTCGTGGCCTTTGCCGGCCGCAACCATGGTAAGGACGCCACGTGGGAACTACTTCGGGGATTGCTGTTCCGGGCGCGGCTCGATTATCCGGATATCCCGTACGATCCCGGTTTTCTGACGGCTGCCCGCACGCTGACCGCAGCCTCGAACGAACTGCTCCTTGATGTCACCGAAGAGGGGCTTGATCTGATCGAGCGCGAGCTAATTCTTGATGCCGGCGACCCCAACCTGATCAGTTTGGCGCGCTTCGCGCGCGAGGAAAACGAGCAAATTCGCGGTTTTCTGAATGCTCTGTGGAACACGCATACCCGCGCTGCAGCGGCTGCATTATCCCATCAATTACCCTGACGCATCAGATATTCCCGGCGATACTGCAACCGAAATCGGCTGAGATAAGCATTAAACCGAATTCTATAAAAACGAAGGTAGCTTCCCGGGAAAACGGGAGGCTACCTTCATTAGCCCGTCATTCCTGACCTGATCAGGAATCCAGCTCATCGCCTATTTTTCGTTTTACTTAGCGGTTTCTAATTTTGATATTTATGCTTGTTTCGTATTTCGCTATTTTGGTATTCGGATTTCATCCCTCTAGCACTTCTTGTCGTTGACGTACTTCTTTTCCAGATCCGTCCAGAAACTCAGCCGGCGCAGTTGGTTCAACTGAGCCTCGGCGGGCATATCCTTCAGGAAGAAGCTCTTCGTCGAACCGGTTTCGTACAGCCCCTTATACATATTGATCAATGTCCCGGCGATCCCCGGCAGCGGGTTGCCCGGCACCCATAATTTCGCTCCGACATCTTCGTAGTCTTTGGTCGTNNGTGGTTTGACCTTTTTTCAGCGGGATGGTCTCGATGCCCTGGGGTAATAACATATCCACACCTGCGTCTACCGCCGCTTTGGCCCGCTTCAGCATATCCTCCACGCCGTTTACTCTTAACGCATCGGTTCTGGCGCAGATAAAGAA
>PMBW01000132.1:0-237 GCA_003153075.1 Dehalococcoidia bacterium
AAAAGGAAAGTCCTTCCAGGTTGTTTTTTTCAGTTCTTTTTCGTTGGCGATCAAACGCCATTCCGGCGTGGGTATCCCCGCCAATCTCAACAGTTTTTTCGTTAAATGTTTATCCAGACATACGGCCAGACATTCCGGATCTGAACCGACATAAGGAATATTTAGCATCTCCAAAATAGAGGGCACCTGCGCTTCCCGACTGCGATAATTGCCCCTGCCCTCCGCGATATTGAAGAC
>PMBW01000132.1:296-7977 GCA_003153075.1 Dehalococcoidia bacterium
AGTGGTTGCAGAATCGTATTCTTCCAACGCATCATCTGTGACGGCATCTTTCAGAACAACGGCTGTTTTCAGGTCATATGACAGCCCGACCCGCATCCTTATCTCCTCACTACCGGCACCGGAACAGGCACCTGTTCAAAATTATTCTCTGCCGGTATGGATACCGGTATACCTTCGGTTATGAGCTCGGATTGAGCAGTGGAGCTACCGGGATTTCTGAACCTGAAAAGACGCCCCTGATAGTTTTTCAGGATCAGCTCACCCTCGCTCTGCGCGACAACGTAATTAGCCTGCAGCGGCACCTTACCGCCGCCGAAAGGCAGATCGATGACGAAAGTCGGAATCGCCAGGCCGGAGGTATGTCCGCGTAAGCCTTCCATAATTTTGATACCGGTCTCGACGGAAGTATGTAAATGTTCTGTGCCCTGTACCTCATCACACTGGAAGAGATAGTAAGGACGCACTTTACTCTTCAGTAAGCCGTGTCCCAGTTTCGTCTGGATTTCCACCGAATCATTGATACCGCGCATTAATACGCATTGATTATTCACCGGCACCCCGGCGCGGACTAAACGGTCGCAAGCGCGCGCCGACTCCGGCGTGATCTCATTGTAATGGTTAAAGTGAGTATTCAGCCAGATCGGGCCGTATTTAGAAAGCATGTTGCATAATTCAGCATCGATACGCTGCGGTAAAACTACCGGGAACCGGGTACCGATTCTAATAATTTCGACATGCTCGATCGCTCTAACTCTGGAAATGATACTCTCCAGCCGTTCGGTAGATAATGTCAGCGGGTCGCCGCCGGAGATAATAACATCTCTGACTCTGGGGGTATGCCGGATATAGTCCAGCATGGCTTCAATTTCGGTATCGTTACGCACCCAGCCGCCGTTATGCCATTCACGCTTACGCGTGCAGTGACGGCACAACATGGGGCAGATATCTGTTAGAACCATCAGGACACGGTCGGGATAACGGTGCACAAGTCCGGGCACCACGGAATCCCTCTTTTCTTCAAGCGGGTCTTCCATACCCATCGAACCCATGCTTATTTCTTCAATAGATGGAATAGCCTGTTTACGAATAGGGTCTTCAGGATCATCCAGATTGATCAAAGATAAATAATAAGGCGTGATAGCAAGCGGATATTTTGCGGTCACAAGCTTAAGTTGGGATTGTTCTTTGTCAGATAAAGGTATGAAGCGTGACAAATCTTTGACAGAAGTGATTCTGTTGCGGAAATGCCACTTCCAATCGTTCCAGTCTGAAGCTGAAACGTGACGAAAGAGCCTGTTTCTTCTTGAGGCAAAGCCCGTACTCGGAGGCTCTTCTTCCTTTGCCCCTTTTATGGTAATAGTGCTACTCGGAGGTTCTTCTTCCTCGCTAACCGGGATAGTTTTAACCGCGATTGCCGATTTGGTCACTTGCTTTTCACTCCTTTTTATAAACTCAAGCTACAGGTGGATCACTTTTTTACTTTTTATCGGCTGTAAATGCTTATTTAATCAAGTAATACCATGTGCCAATTTGCTTGTCAAGGGGTTTTAATAATTTTGTCAGAAATATTTTTAGAAGATGGCAAAAACTACCCCAAAGTACTAGTTTTTCCCGAGCCGTTTTACCACCAGAAAACTTTAAATAAATAATTCTTCACATTAGCAAGGTTCAACCAGCCGAAGAGCACTTCCCTGAAGCTGGATTTAGAGACCCGCCGCATTTCGTGGATACGGGAAATGAAAAATACCACGATCACAGCGCGAGCTACTCCGGAAATTAAAAACACAGTGAGCAATTGGTTCCCAAATAACGCCGGTAGATGGGGCGCGACAGCGCCGCCTAGCAGCGAACCCAGAGCGGCAGCGCCGAACATCATGACATTACTGAGCGCGATGTAGCGGATGCGATTTTCCGGCGGCGCCGCGTAATAGAGGAAGACGCCGAAGGCCAGCGCAAAACCGCCCCAGGCGAAACCGCCGAGCGCCTGAGCGAAACAGAGATAGTAAACATTCGCGCTGAACAACCATAATATCGGTACTACCGGCACAAACAGCGCTGTCGCTTTCAGCACCTGGATCGCGCCGAATTTATCAACCCGTTTACCCCATAACGGCATAAAGAGCAGGGTAGCCAGTGTGCTAGCGGCGTTAATGATAACATAGGTCACGTAACTGAACTTGAGGTCGCGCAGCATGTAAACGGAGAAGAACGGAGACGAGAACATCACCGCGAAATTGATCAGCGCGTTAAAAATAATAAATTTTCCGATGTTCGTGGAGCCGAGCGTCAGGCTCAATTTGAACAGGCCGGGTTGCTTGACCTTCGGGACAGTAACCTGCGGCTCCACCATTTGCGACAGAAAATATGCGGAGGCGAAACGGGAAAACATCGCGCCGGCAAAAATAATCGCGAAGGCGAGAAAAATATTACCCGTCAGCACTTGCAGTATGCCGCCCGCAACAAAGGACAGCAGAAATGAGACAAAGTTACCCACCCGGTTGCGCACCGAGAAATAACGCCCCCTGACCGCGCCGGGAACGATGTCCGCCATCATGTTGTTCCATGGTGCGTTCCCCAGGCTGTCAAAGCCCACCAACAACGTGACAAACCCGATCAGCCAGATTACCTGATGGGCATGAAAAAGATATGGGATCAGTAAAACCGGCAGCCACATCAGTCCGTGGAGGAAAGAACCCCAGACGATCATGTTTTTGCGGCTGCGTACTTTTTCGGCTAAAACCGGGGATAACAGTTGAGTAAAGACCTGGGCGAGCGAAGGAATACCCGTCAGGAAACCGATCTGCGTGGTAGTAGCTTTCATTGCCAACGCAAAGGGGGAGATATAGTTCTGGGTCAGCCCCACCATCGATGCGTAAAATGAAGCATCCAGTACGCTATTTTTCAGGCTTTTTCTGACCTGAATTTTGTTCAGACCGGACGGCATAGTAGGCTGCTCAGTTGAGTTTGGGATTTGACCGGAGATGGAAGATCACCTGCCTTGAATATGTGCTGCAATACAATTCTTATTATAAGATATAACCCGCAGGAATTCACGTTCAAGAGTTGTGAGTTTTTTGATATTCGCCGGCCCACAGACCGAGGGTCACAGGTACAAAAAACAGCGGATAAAGATTACGACCGATACCATCTTTTCTTTTTAATTTGTTTTGAATTTAGTATTTCCTTGATATTTGATTATTGATACTTGATTATTTCGCCGACTGCTGATCGCCCTTTATATTTACTTGTCATGTTTCCGCTGCCATGTTAGAATTGACCACGAATAGAAATTATGAGTACACCTGAATCAATCTCGCCGCAAACCCTGCGTATCATCGATGCCAGCGTGAACAGAGCCGCCGAGGGACTCCGTTTTCTGGAAGATACCGCGCGGTTTCTTTTAAATGATACCGGACTGACAACACAACTGAAAACCATCCGCCATGTCATTATCAGCAGTGACTGGCCTTTTCAAAAGCAATTAATCCAATCCAGAGACGCGCTAGGAGATGTCGGCGCTCAACTGGAAGTAGAGGGGGGCCGGGATAAAAAGAACCTCGCCTCAGCCATCGTGGCGAATTCGCGCCGTGTACAGGAAGCCCTGCGGACACTGGAAGAAACCGCTAAAATCGAGGGGGAAACCTTACCCGTCGGTTCTGCACAGTTCCAGCAGGCCCGCTTCGAAATGTATACGATCGAAAAAAACCTGCTCTCCCGCCTGTTGCGGCAGGATAAAGCAAAACTGATCAAAGGGCTGTATGCCGTTATCGATACCCAATCATTAAAGGGCCGCGCCCATCTGGAAGTCACCCGGCAAATCATCAAAGGCGGGGCGAAAATAATCCAGCTACGGGATAAAACGACATTGAAAAAGGAACTGCTGGCGATCGCACAGGGGATGCAAGACTTGTGTACGGAACAAGACGCGCTGTTTATCATGAACGATAACCTCGATATTGCGCTGGCGGTCAAGGCGGACGGCTTGCACATCGGACAGGAAGACCTGCCGGTCAGTGTAGCCCGCAAGTTAGCCCCGATGGATATGCTCATCGGCTGCTCTGCTTCTGATGTTCGGGAAGCTCAGCAGGCAGTCACTGACGGCGCCGATTATCTGGGCGTAGGGGCAATCTTCCCGACACCCAGCAAGGAAAACGCGAATGTTATCGGGCTGGAACCGCTGCGGCAAATCAGGCAAGCGATATCTGTACCGGTTGTCGCCATCGGCGGGATCAATATTAATAACGTAATTGAAGTGAAAAAAGCCGGGGCGGATTCATTTGCCGCGATTGGCGCCCTGCTGGGAACGGATGCGCCGGAAAAAGCCGCCCGGGCAATAATTAAAAGTTTTGAGGGGAAAAATGGGGAGATTAACTGAGAATTTAGACACGATCACCGACCGGATCAGAGAAAGTTTTGAAGCAAAGGATGCCGCCCGCGAAAAGGTGCTGCCGATCTGCCGGGAAGTGATCCGTTTCAGCAGCCTGTCCATCCGCGCTTTACACCGCGAAGAACTGGAAAAATCCCAGGAACTGTTAAATTCCGCCAGAAAGTTACTGGACGAAGCGGAGGATGCGCTGGCAGACGGCATCGACATTCGCACCGGGTTTCTGATCGACGCGCAAAAAGAATACGCCGAGGGCTCAATTACCCTGGCATTAGTGAAAGGCAAGCAACCCCCGTCTCCTGAGGAATTGAGAGTCGACGAAGTAGCCTTTCTGCTGGGATTAGCGGAGGCAGTCGGTGAGCTGCGCCGTTACCTGCTGGATAAAATGCGCACCGGCGACCTCTCCCGCGGCGAAGAATTTCTTTCGGACATGGACGATATTTACAATGTCCTTGTGACACTGGATTTCCCGGATGCCATTACCCACGGCTTGCGCCGCACCACTGACGCAATGCGCGGGGTGCTGGAAAAAACCCGCAGCGATTTAACCCTGACCATCCGCCAGAAAGCGCTGGAGGATAGACTCAATATCAAATAGCCGGGGTTACCTGCCGGATAGTTTCTGAATTACCGGCAGAGCGTCAACCATGCTGATCGCGTATCCCATACCTTGAACACCGGAAGCCCCGAGAGTAGTGATACCAACTACTTCTCCGGCCATATTGATGAGCGGGCCTCCGCTGTTGCCCGGATTTATCGGGGCGGTGGTTTCGATCAAATCGTTATAGGTCTGAGTCGCACTATAAGGTACACTGACACCTAAACGACTGACGATACCCTGCGTTGCCGTAATACCTTCTCCTAACGGATTGCCTACGGCCAGTACCCAATCTCCGCTGCGGAGTTTGGCAGCATCCCCTGTTTTCATACTCTGTAGTTGCGTAGCATTGATCTTGATCAGCGCCAGATCAGTCACCGGATCCGTATTGATCACCTGGGCAGGAAACATCTTGCCGTCAGAGGTGGTCACGGTAATGGTGGTAGCGCCGGTGACTACATGATTATTCGTTACGATCGTGCCGTTCGCATCTAATATCCAACCGGATCCCGCGCCCTGCTGCTGGACTGTGCGGCGTCCGTTGCCAACAGTAGCGGTAACATTGATCTCCACCACAGATGGTTTGGCCTTATCTATCAGATCGGCAAAACTGGGAATGTTTACTACTCCGTTCTGCGTTGTTGAAATGCTGGTTCCATTAACAGTTGAGGTTACAAAAACGGTTTTTGTAGTGCAGGATGTCACAATCATTGTTAATGAGAACAACCCAGCTATAACGTAATAGTTAACAAATCCTGGATGCTTTTTCATACGAATCACCCTCCTTGGGGATTTTAATTATGACTAACCAGCTCTTGCGTTTACCAGTAATAACGGCATCTCCCCATAGCGCAACACTCTTTCCGTAACACTGCCCAGCGCCCAGCGGTCGAATCCTGACCGTCCGTGCGTGGACATGACGATCAGATCAGCACCTACATCTTTACCTGCTTTCATGATTTCGCCGGCAGCATCGGTGCCGGATGTGACTCTATGTGTTACATCAAGACCTTTCAGTTTTAATTTATCCTCTAATTCCAAAATTCCTTCATCGACCCGTTTCTTCTCATACTCATCCACCTTTCCATAATCGACATATCCTGCATATCCCATTCCATACCCGTAGTCATAAATTAGAACCATCGTTGCCATTTGGAACAGTGTAACCGGCACTTTCAACCTGGCAGCTAATTCTTCTCCTACCGGTAATGCCAATTTACCTGGTTCCGACCCATCCTGAGGCAGGAGGATGTGGCTGATTAATTGCTTCTTGCTTTCAATTCTGGCAATGTCCTGCGGCCTGATAATCAACACCGGTATCGGCACTGTCCGGCAGAGGTGATCAGTCACGCTGCCTAGCATTTTCCCGATTTTAAGCCCGGAAGCGCTAACCGCGGCCATAATTATCAAATCCACCTTGTTTTTATCAACAAGATTGCAGATACTCCCGGCAGGTTCTCCGGCCTCGATTTCTGTAGTTACTTTGACTTCATTACCATTAGCCCCGCCTTTTTTAGCATTCTGCCTGATAGAATCAACCAGGCGATCCAGATAAGTTTGGTGCATGTGCTGCTGATGTTTATACTCATGCCCAAAAACATGATAAAGAATTATCTCGGAACCCAAGCTTCCTGCAATCTCCTCAGCATAAGGAATAGACGCCTCGGCCAATTCGGATCCATCCAGTGGTAACAATATTCTTTCAAACATATTTTCTCCTTATTGCTTAAAATAATTAAATTCAGCCGTTCACTTATTTACGTTCTCACACATAAGAATCCCTTTCTACCGCCTTAAATCTAACACTTGCCACATTAAAGATTTATAAAATTCAAGCCATTTAAATTACAAAACAATGACAAATTGAGGTTTCATGTTTCAAACATAGTACGACTCGAGGCAGTAATGAAATCAAGAAGAATGTGCCGTCAACAGGCGTAAAAAACAGTTAGAATAATGCAATATTAATTGTGTTCTCGAACATTATGCGGAAATTTCAATACCTGTCTCAAATGAATTGCAATTACCTCAAACCAGATGAGTCCGTTTAGTATGATCAACCTTTCCGATAAACCAAACCAGTTCTTTTCTAATATTGCCCAGACTACGACGAGTACACAGCCCGTCAAACCGGCAATTATAGAGTACCGGTTTAAAATGTTCCATTTGGATTTTGTTTTAAATAAATCCGCAAAAAAGAAACAGGTCACCGGGAACAATCCGCCTTCGGCCCAGGCAGCATAATGATGAATAAACCCATGAAGTGAGTGATACGTTCCCAGTGGGTCGGTGGGAAATAACCCCAGCAGTATGAAGCCGGCCCCCAGCAATATCATTAAACCAAAACCAATACGTGATTCTCGCGAGCGTCCAAACTCACTATACAGCTCGGACGCTAAAGAAATCGTCGTTATACCAAATATAATAAATGCAGCACTCTGCAGCCAACCGGTCCGGCCAAGCCCCAGATCGCTGATTGACTGTGTGACGGCGTTATATTGCCCGCCAGATAAAACGCCAACTATGTCAGTAATAACAAGCAATACCGGAGCAATAATACCCGCGATCAGAACAACCTGGTAAATACTTAAACGTATTGAAGGAAGCCTCGTTCGGCCCCCATTTTTATTCTTCGGAGTCCAACGCGCGGCGATTATGGATGGGGCGGTTTTCAATTTTTTCTTTTCCATACTTTCTAT
>PMBW01000101.1 GCA_003153075.1 Dehalococcoidia bacterium
TGCGAATAGGGAATCCAGCCTTCGTCCACACACGGACGTGAGGAGCCGACCGCTGCGCCTAATGCCGCCGCCAGTTCCCGGATCAACTGGAAATTTTCCGGTTTGCCGAGACCGCGTCCGCCGGAAACGATGATATCCGCATCTTCCAGTTTTACTTTTTCGGTGAGATCAGCGACGAAATTCAAGAGTTTTGTTTTGGAAGTTAAGGCAGCTTTATCAAAATCTACCTTAATGATTTTACCGGCAGGAGGAGTCGGTATTAATTTCTTTTTAAAAACGCGCGGGCGAACGGTGGACATCTGCGGACGGCGGGAGGGACAGATGATCGTCGCCATGACATTGCCGCCGAAGGTGGGGCGGGTCTGGAGTAAGAGATTCTTTTCCGGATCGATGTCCAGACCGGTGCAATCAGCGGTGAGGCCGGTTTTTAAAATGGCGGCAACCCGGGGGAAAAACGAACGCCCGAACGGCGTAGCCCCGGCTAAGACAATTTCCGGCTTATACAATTTAACGAGACGGACGAGTTCCGCGACATAGGGTTCTTCGGACTGGTTGGAGAAAGCGGGATCGTCGATGAGATATACCTTATCCGCGCCGCAGGCGGTTAACTGTTCGATGCCTTTGACGTCATGTCCCAGGCAGACAGCGCACAATTCGGTTTTGAGCGTATCGGCCAGTTCGCGGCCTTTGGAGAGCAGTTCGCAGCCGACGGTTTTAATTTCACCGTTGCGCTGTTCGGCGAAGACCCAGACACCGTGGTAGTCATCTCCGGCGGCGACCGGCGCCATTGCCTTTTCAATTTTAATGGCTTCAGTAGGGCAGGCATCCTGACAGGCGCCGCAGAGGTTACAGCCTTCGACTTTGATGTTTGCTTTATCATCGGCGATAGTGATCAAGCCGAAGGGGCAGGCGGATTCGCAGCTGCCGCAACCGGTGCATTTCTCTTTATCCAAACTTATTCCCATAAAGTGTCTCCCTGTTTGCTAGAGTAGNNAGCTTACTGTCTGATGGAAGGGGAACCCCCCCCTCACCCTAGCCTTCCCGTACATTTTGCTTAAGGCAAAAGTATTTCGCCTGCGGGCTCAACCTGCGGGTTTCAAGGGAGTACATTTCGATTAATGTCGTAAGTATTTCGTCCGCCTGAAACGGCCTCAAAGCCAGGAAAATATTGTTAACTAGATGCTTCGCTCTTTATTCATGCCTAAACTAGATTCCGGGGGATCAGCATGACAAATTCGGGACCTTTTCTCTCCAGCTAAGGTTAAACTATTTTAGCCTCTCTTAATTTTTCAATCANNCCGGAACCGGCTTGCCCGATATTGGCTTTATCGGCGGCGATGTCATTGGCCGTCCAGACCGGTATTTGCGCCGACCTGGATTTAGAGAGCCCCCGCAAAGAAGGCATGCGCGGGATATTGATCTCTTTCGCAACAGTGATGACGGCGGGTAATGGAGATTCGATGGTTTCATAACCGTCTTCCACGGCGCGCTGGACCCGCATCTTGCCGTTGGCGATCTCTTCAATTTTGCTGACATAGGCAATAAAGGGGATGCCCAGATTTTCGGCGAGCTCGGGCCCCACCTGCCCTGTGTCCCCGTCGATGGTCTGGCGTCCGCAGATGATCAGGTCGTAGGTTTTGATCTTCTCGACGGCTTTGCCAAGGGTGGCCGCGGTGGCCAATGTGTCCGAACCGGCGAAAGCCATATCGCTCAATAAAACAGCTTCATCGGCGCCGACACTGATCGCCTCTTTCAACATGTCGGAGGCCTGCGGCGGGCCCATGCTGATAGCAGTGACTTTACCGCCGAATTTTTCTTTAAGACGGACGCCTTCTTCCAGCGCGTAGCTGTCAAAGGGGTTGACGATCGCTTTAATGCCCTGGCGGATCAGAGTATTGGTTATGGGGTCTATTTTAACTTCGGTAGTGCCGGGTACCTGTTTCAAACAAACGACAATATTCATTCGCGTTTACCCTTCCGTTTGCGCAGCTCGATGGCGATAGCGTTATGCAGAACTTCGTTGCTGCCTTCATAAATCTGGGTGATCTTGGCATCGCGCATCATCTTTTCCAGCGGGTAATCGCGCATATAACCGGTGCCGCCGCACAGCTGCACGGCGTCGACAGTAACTTTCATAGCGACATCGGAGGCGAAGACCTTGGCCATTGCCGATTCCTCGGTAAAGCTCCTGGCGCCGCTGTCGATTGTTTTAGCCACAGCATAAAGAAGCGCCCTGGCCGCTTCAATCTGGATTGCCATATCGGCCAGTTTATACTGGACAACCGGTAAGGAGATAAGCGGCTGATCGAATTGAATGCGTTGGCGGGTATAATCCACCGCGTTTTCCATGGCGCCTTGTGCAATACCCAGGGCCTGAGCAGCGATACCGGGACGGGAATTATCCAGGACTTTCATGGCGACGATAAAGCCGTGGCCTTCTTTGCTGATGAGATTCCCGGCCGGGATGAGGCAATTACGGAAAATCAGTTCACGGGTGGCAGATGCGCG
Source organism: Dehalococcoidia bacterium (assembly GCA_003153075.1). The sequence continues at coordinate 2,509 of PMBW01000101.1, forward strand.
GATACCCATCTTCTTTTCCTTCTTGCCGAAGGTAAAACCGGGTGTATCTTTTTCGACGATGAAAGCGCTCGCGCCGCGGGCGCCTCTGCTCTTATCGGTCATGGCAATTATGGTGTAAATTTCAGCCTCGCCGCCGTTGGTAATGAATTGCTTGGTGCCGTTAAGCACGTAACCTTCAGGAGTTTTCTGCGCGGTAGTTTTAATACCGCCGGCATCGCTGCCGGCAGTCGATTCAGTTAATCCATAGGCGGCCAGTTTCTTGCCGGAAGCAATCGCGGGAAGGTACTTCTGCTGCTGTTCCTCACTGCCGTAGAGGATGATTGCATAAGCCCCCAGGGCGGAGGCGGCGTAAGAGACTGCCACAGAAGCACAAACGCGGCTCAATTCCTCAACGACGAGGCATAAATCAAGACAGCTGCCGCCCATTCCATCATATTTCTCCGGGATAAAGATGCGGAAAAGGTCGCTGTCAGCAATATCTTTCAATATCTCCGAGGGGAACTGCTCTTTTTCATCAAGCTCCGCGCGGACGGGTAATATTCTTTCTTCGGCGATGCGGCGCGCCAGGCTTTTTAAAGTCTTTTGTTCTTCGGTTAAAAAGTATTCCAAAACATTCCTCCATGGTTTCACTGAGGTAAATTATCAAGAGTGGAATATACTATTATAAGGTGCATAATATATTCACTGCAAGAAAAGGGGCTTTTGGTTTTAGTTTCGAGTTGTGAGTAATGAGTTTTGAGCGCCAGGAACCTCACCTCCTGTCCCATCTCCGTAAACAGAAGGGAGAATTATTCTCCCTTAAAATAAAGGAAACATTTTTCTTTTTTGGTGAAATCGCGGGGTTTTTAGGATATAATGGGAAATACTTGTAGTGCTTGTTAAGGCGAAACAAAATACATTAGGGAGGTAATTTACTATGGCAAACGCAGCTAGAGCTTACATTCTCATCGAGTGCACAGTTGGAAGAACCAAAGAGGTAGTTACCGGATTAGCCCGCCTGAAAGGGATGAAATCCGTTGAGACGGTTACCGGCCCTTACGATGTAATAGCGATTGTGGAACTGGCCACCCTTAATGAAATCGGCGACCTGGTCACCCAGCATATCCACCCGATTACGGGTATTACCAGAACCGTGACCTGCCTGGTGGTTTAGTTTCCCGTTATCGCCTTCGATCCGGGAGAAGACAGGTATGGAGTTAAAGCGGAGAGGATGGACTTTGAGTTTACGGCAGAGCAGAATGCTTTCAGACAGGAAGTGCGCGGTTTCTTAGAGGATGAGATAAAGAATGTCGCTTTCCGTCCGATGTGTGACGGCTGGATAAAGGGATTCTCTCCGGATTTTTCGAAGAAGATAGCAGTGAAAGGATGGCTTGGTGTTACCTGGTCGCAAAAGTACGGCGGTCTGGGTAGAAGTCACGTTGACCGTTTTATTTTGACCGAAGAGATACTGCGCCACGGCGCTCCGGCAGCTTATCACTGGGTGGCCGAATGGCAAATAGGGCGCGTGATCTATACCCTCGGCACCCCGGAACAAAAGCAAGAGATGCTGCCGAAAATCCTCAAAGGCGAGGTTTGCTTCGGCCTGGGGATGAGCGAGCCGGGAGCAGGTTCCGATTTGGCATCGCTTAAAACAAGGGCAGTGGAAGACGGCGATTATTACATCATCAACGGGCAAAAAATGTGGACCAGCAGCGCTAGTCACGTTACCCACATTTACCTGATGGCGCGCACCGACCCGGCTGCACCCAAACAGAAGGGCATCAGTAACTTTATCATCGACCGCGCAACACCCGGCGTTACCATCCGTCCGACAATAGACATGACCGGGGTAGAAGCCTGGGGCGAGGTTTTTCTGGATAACGTCCGCGTCCATAAAAAAAACCTGGTCGGGGAAAAGAACCGCGGTTTCTATTATGTACTGAATCAACTTGATTACGAACGGGTGGGAATGGAATGGCTGATGGGCAACTACCCGCTATTTGAAGCCATTATCCGATTCAGTAAAGAAACAAAAAGAAACGGCAAGCCAATTAGTGAAGACCATTTGATCAGAAACCGGCTGGCGCAATTACAGGTGGAGTTCGAAGTCGGGAGACTGCTGATGTACCGCGCCGCGCAGGTAATGGATAAGGGCAAAGCCCCGAATGTCGAAGCAGCCATCGCCAAGCCGTTCTGTAACAGCTTTGAAAAACACCTTGCCGGCACAGCAGTCGATATTCTCGGTTTGTACGGCCAACTGTCGGAAGAATCAAAATTCGCGCCGCTGATGGGAATGGCGCCGCAGTCCTTGCTGGCAGCCAAAGGCGCCAGCCTGCAGGGTGGCACCGACGAAGTACTAAAAGGGATTGTCGCCACCCACGGTCTAGGTATGCCTTCGGCAGCTTAATCACACATGTGAATGGAGTATTATGGCTGGAAAAACGGTAAACAATAAATTCGAAGAATTTTTGAAAAGTCCGGATACAGTACGGGTTTATTCAGGTGACAAACTGCTATTTTCGTCGCAGGCCGAGCGGTTGATACCTTTACTGGAATACGCGGCGAAGTTCGCCCCATATCAAAAAGATGTGACCGTACTTGACCGGGTAGTGGGCAACGCCGCGGCTTTATTATTGAAGAAGATCCTGTGTAAAGAAGTATACAGTCCGCTGGGCAGTGAAAGCGCGATCCAGGCGCTGGAATCGTTCGGTATCATGTACCATTTCAATGAGGTGGTGCCCTGTATCCAGGACGATAGCAGGCAAAATCTGTGCCCGATGGAAAAAATGTCGTTGGGGAAGACCCCGGAAGAGTTCTACCAACTGATGAGCAAGAAGTTAAACGGCTAAACAGGTAATCGGATCCAATGTTCGAAGAATCAATGAATACAATAATATGAAAATTTCGATTCTTAACAATGCTAATGCAACAGCAACGCCCTATTTCTTTAATCTCTTCCTTATTGGGGAGAGGAAATTACCTGGGGAGAGGTTTTCTTGTCAGCAAAGAGGCCTTCCCACCCGGAGATTGCTTCAGGTACTAACGTAACTTCGCAATGACACATATTGTGGTTCTTGGGTCTCAAGACAGTTGCTCTCCCGGCAAGGGGCGAGGAGAATACCAATAAAAGGCTATTTAGATGAATTTCACGCTCTCAGAAGAACAGGAAATGTTGAGAATAGCGGCGAGGGATTTTCTGACCGAGAATTGCCCTAAATCGTACGTTAAACAAATGGAGACGGACGACAGGGGATATTCCCGTGAAATATGGCAACAAATGGTGGGGCTGGGCTGGCAGGGTTTGGCACTGCCGGAACTGTACGGCGGCGGCGGGATGGAATTCATCGACCTGGCGGTACTACTGGAAGAAATGGGGCGGGTCTGCCTGCCTGGGCCTTTTTTTGCTGACATAGTTCTGGGAGCAATGACGATCCTGGCCAACGGGAATGACAAACAGAAAGCGGCATACCTGCCCGCGATTGCCTCCGGCAAGACCATTGTGACGATGGCGTTGTATGACATTGATGGTTCCTGCAACGCAGGCTCGCGGGCGATGACAGCATTCGCGGAGAAAAACGATTTCATCATTAACGGCGCTAAAATGTTTGTTCCCGAGGCGCATGTTGCCGATTACATTATATTAGCTGCCCGGACCAGTGACGAAAAGGATGAAAAGCAAGGAATTACGGCCTTCATCGTACCGTTAAAAGGCAGCGGGGTTACTTGCACGCAACTGAAGACGATGTCCGGAGCTAAAATGTGTGAAGTTGTCTTTGAGAATGTCCGGGTTTCCCATGATAATGTGCTTGGTGCTGCGGGTAAAGGCCGGCCGATCATGGAAAAAGCGCTGGAAAGAGCAGCGGCGGCAGTATGCTGCGATACCGTCGGCGTTTTGCAGAAAGCGCAGGAAATGACGCTGGACTATGCCAAGGAGCGCAAACAGTTCGATAAACCGATTGGGGCTTTCCAGGTGATCCAGCAGTACATGGCAGACATGGTGACCGATGTGGACGGCGCACGTTTCACAACCTACCAGGCGGCCTGGCGGATCAGTGAAGGCTCTCTCGCAACCCGGGAGACAGCCATAGCCAAGGTATGGTCAGCGGAGGCGTACGAGCGGTCGATCGCGAAAGCGCACCAGATATTCGGCGCGATCGGGACGACGATGGACCACGACCTGCATTTTTATACGACGAGGGGAAAAGCCAACCAGCTCAGTTACGGGGATGCGGATTTCTGGCGGGAAAAGGTGGCGGAGGCGATGGGGCTCTAGCAACAGGCAGGGACGCCTGTTCCACTAATTTGAGTTATGAGTATTGAGTTGTGAGTTATCAGTGACGCTAAATGCGAATGCCACCCGGCACTGGATCATTTCCTCCAGAGGCGGACTCAGGATGACGTTCGATGTCTGATTGCTTCATTCCTAGTAATGACGACAGATGTTGATTGCAGAATCAGGCCTTTTTTGTCAGGTTTTCCAGGCGGGTCTGGACTTCAGTGATGGTATCTTCGGAGGTAGAGGCGCCGCCGGTAATGCCGATATGGTGATGTCCTTTCAGCCATTCCGGTTGAATCTCCGCGGCAGTCTCGATCAGATAGGTTTTAGTTAATCCCCCGCATAGTTCCGCCAGCCGGTTGGTATTGGCGCTGGTATGGTCGCCGACGACGAGCATAAGGTCGACTTTATCCGCTAGCTTTTGGGCGGATTCCTGCCGCCGCCTTATGTCGTGGCAGATCGTATCGACAATATATAATTCGGAATCACGGCGCAGCGCAATATCCACCAGATTTTTGATAAACTCGTTAAAATTAGCGGGGATCTGGGTCGTCTGGGCAACCACCCCGATATGTCCAGGCAAGGGTTTTAATGCCGCGATTTGTTTGGAATCCAAAGTCGCCATGCCGTTGCCGCCGGCCCAGGCCAGAATGCCTTTGACTTCCGGGTGATTAACGTCGCCGTAGACCACGACGAAAAATCCGGAATTCGAGAGTCTTTGGGCGACCGATTGGGCGCGGTTGACGAAACGGCAGGTAGTATCGACGATTTTCAGATCCCGGTTTTTAATTTCCGTGGCGACTTCCGGTCCCACGCCGTGGGCGCCGATGGCGATGGTATTGCCTTTAACATCATCAATGTTCCGCGCGACGGTGACACCGAGGCCTGCAAGCCGCTGCAGCACCTGCCGGTTGTGGACAACGGCACCGAGGGTCTCAATACTGCCCTGTTCGGCGGCAGCCTTTTCCAGGGCCGTTATAGCGCGCCGGACACCAAAACAGAACCCGGTGCCCGCCGCTTTCTCAATTTTAATGCTCTTACTTTTCACTTTCCGCGTAGACTCCATGATATTCCGCCGGCAGTAAATCGGTAATGTGCTCCATGATAAAGTTCGTGGCATTTTCGCGGGAGAGTTTTTCTTCATTTGCCGGCAGCTGGAAGGGTTTACCGAAATTGACGGTGATTTGAGGCCGTTTCAGGAACCAGAAATTACCCTTTAGATTTTCGGTGCCGGAAATTCCCACCGGCAGGATGAAAGCGCCGGTGCGTTGCGCGATCAGCGCCGAGCCGTTAAGCGCCGGTATTAATTCTGCGGTTTGACTGCGCGTACCCTCGGGAAAGATGACCAGCGCAAATCCCTCTTTTACGTACTGTTCCATCAGGCGGATGGTCTTCCTGTCGGCCACTCCCTGGTAGACGGGGAAGCAGCCCAATGCCCGCATGATAATGTTTCCTAGTTTGCTACGGAAAAGCTGCTCTTTGGCGGCGAATCGCATTTTTCGGGTGACCAGGAAACCGATGAGCTGCGGTTCTGCATAAGTCATGTGGTTGGGAACAACCACTAACGGTCCCCTGGCGGGAATATGCTCCCGTCCATTAACTTTTAGATGGGTGAAGAGGAAGAAAAATAGTTGTAGAAAGTTTTTGCTTAGATAAAAGAACCAGGACACAAACCACCCCTTTTCGGACGACAGATTTAAACTTGATTATAGTAGAACAGGGGTGAGAGGGCAAATGCGGGTAAGGGTTTACCCCATCTCGCCATTTTCAAAAAGAATAGCGCTGATGGCAGCCAGACCGGCTGTTTCCGCACGGAGGATACGGTGTCCCAGGCTGGCAACGTCGATACCGTGCTGCACGGCCAGTTCTTTTTCAGCGGATGGGAAACCGCCTTCGGGCCCGATGAACAGGCTTAGCGCCGCGGCATTTTTAAACGGCGGATTACGGAGGGTCTGTTTTAAGCTCAGGCCTTTTTCTTCTTCCCACATCAGCAGCGCGGGCTTTGTTACTGACCGGCAGGCTTCCTCGAAGGAGATCACCGGCTGCAGAAAAGGTAAAATCACCCGTTCCGACTGCTCGGCGGCTTCTTGAATGATTCTTCGCCAGCGCCCCATTTTACTCGCCGATTCTTTACGGGTGACGCATCTTTCACTGACGTAGGGAACAAAAGCGGTCACTCCCAGCTCCACGCCTTTTTGTAACACCAATTCGAATTTGTCTGATTTCAACAAAGCCTGGTACAGGGTGATCTTGACGGCAGGTTCGCCTAAGCCGGGTGTTTTCTTGATCACTTTGCCTTCGGCGCGCTCTTTGCTGATGCGCGTGATCTCCACCTCAAATTCAAAGCCGCTGTTATCCAGAACGATGATGCGGTCGGTGGGTTTCAGCCGGAGGACATAACCGATCTGGTGCAAAGATTCGCCCGTAAAATTGATGTTCTCTCCGGCAATCCAGTCTGCCGGTATAAAGAAACGGTGCATAGTATTCCCTTCATATATTGACTAAATGACATTATGCCGAATACGGACGATGAAGTCAATAGAACAAAGCTAACAGCTATCAGCGTTCAGCGGTCAGCTATCAGAAATTGTACTGACAAGGGATATTCTTTCCGATGCGGTCAAAAGGGACATCCGTCCTCCTTATAAATCAGAAAGCCTGCGGCAATAATCAATGGTCAAGAACTTACACGNNNNCCACCCTGGGATTGCTTCGTTCCTCGCAATGACATAGCAGACTGCTGAAAACTACCAAATCAGACTAAATTCGTAATTATTCTCCCTTTTGTAAAGGGAGGTTAGGAGCAATTTAGCCTCGCCATGATATAAGAAAGGGGGGTGACAAAACCCGCTTGACTATCATAGAACAAATGTACTACTATGATAAATATTCAAATATCAGGATCCAATAGTCAAGTATAAAAATATTTTGTCTGCTGGCGATTGAACACTAAATATATTAGTTGCGGTAATGGTGAGTTTGCGGAAAATGAATGATCACGTTGCGGATTTACCCCCTGAGTTTTGTCAGTATCAGGATGACGGCTGTGAATTCGCGGCATCCTGTTTGAATTGTCATTTGCCGATCTGTGTTTATGATGAGCCGCGGGGTAAACAGAAAATCCAAAAAAGACGGCGGGCGGCGGAGATGGCGCGGCTTTCGAACGGTGAAGGCAAAACAATAAAAGAACTGGCGCACGTTTACGGCGTAAGTCCGAGGACCGTGCAGCGGGCGCTAAAGGCAAACCTGGACGAGAAGAAGCGTGAAGCATTGTACCGTGAAATGGATTAGTTGTGTTAAATATCTCTTACTTTGATGTTGTCCGAAAATAGCCGCTATAAATAAAAATAGAGGTGAAAAGGGCACTGCGGAAAAATAAATCCCCCTGAATCCCTCCCATTCGTACCTCTGGGACTATAGACTTTCGCGAAAGGGGGTGAGCAGGTTTAATTTGGCAACCTAAATGATTTTGGACAGTCTCTGAAAATAGATAAAGGAGTAGAACAGTGAATGCAGATTTTAAGCCTGGTGAGTTGAACCGGCGTGATAATGATAGAATGCGGCGTTACCGGGAATTGCTGGATTTTTACCAGGGGCTACAGTGGCCGGGCCGAGAAAGATACGGAGAGAAACGCCTGACTTTCAATTATGCCCGGGTGGTTGTCGATAAGATGGCTTCGTATTTGATGGCGGGTGTGAAATTTGTCGTTGATCCGCTGCAGGATTCTGTGGAAGGCCGGGACAAGGCACGCAGGGCGGAAGCGGCGCTACAGCAGGTCTACGAGGACAACGGTCTGGAACAGCTGGATTTTGAGACGGAAATCGATTGCGCGGTAGTTGGAGACGCTGCTTACAAGGTGATCTGGGATGCTGAGACAGGCGGCGTCAGAGTGACCGCCCCGGACATCCAGGGAATATACGTCTGGCACGGCGGTGATGATGCCGCGAAGGTTTGGCGGGCGGCTTCACGCTATTACATCGAAGCTGAGGCGGCAAGCGTGATGTATGGGATCAAACCGAAAGCGAAAACAACCGGTGTGGTCGAATTATGGACGAATGATGAATTTGAACTGTGGGTGGATGACATCCGCGTGGAGAAGAAAACCAATCCATACGGGTTCATCCCTTTTGTTATTTTTCCCAATCTGCGCGAACCGAAAAAAGTCTGGGGCATTTCCGACCTGACGCAAATGATGGAACCGCAGCGGGAGTTCAACCGCGCGATGTCGCAGTTGTCACGCATTCTGGAATTATCCGGCAATCCGGTCGCGGTTTTAGAAAACGTCGAGGAGTCTGAGGATATTACGGTCAAACCCGGCGCCGTCTGGAATATTCCTGAAGATGCCAAAGCTTACTTGCTGGATCTACTGCAAGGCGGCGGTGTGCAATTGCACATCGAATATATCAATCTGCTATACCGCACTTTGCACGATGTTTCGGAATCACCGCGGGCAGCTTTCGGGGGCAATGAAACCAATCTCTCCGGGGTAGCGCTGGAGATCGAACTGCAGCCGTTACTGCAGAAAGTCAGCCGTAAACGGGCCATCCGGACGGTGGCTTACAATCACCGGAACCGGATGATATTGCAGTTGCTGGAGAAATACCGCGGGGATGATTTTGGCGATTACCGTTTGCGGGTGGTCTGGAGTCCGGTGATGCCGCGAGACATGGCGCAACTTGTGGCAAATGAGCAAGTGCTGGTACAGGGCGGTATCCATTCCCGGCACACTGCCATGTATGAAGTGGGCGTGAAAGACCCGGACACGGAGTTCACCCGCTGGTTGGAGGAAAGAGACGCTATTTTAAAAATGAACCGCAACCTGAACATACGACCGGCTAAAAATGCGCCCGGAGAGTGAGAGCTGGCGCAGCAGTTAGCAAGTGGCGATGAATATAAATATGGAGGAGAAAATTGACAGAGGAAACAAAAAAAGAAAACGGACAGGTAAATACCCCGCCGGAGCAGACGGACTCTGATTATAAGCGGATAATCGCTGAAAAGGAAGCTGAAATTACCGTTCTAAGAAAATCAGAGGGCGAACTGAAGGAAAAGTTGTCTGCTGCAAACAAGTCCCTGACGGAAGCGGTAGCCAGTTACAAGGACAGGGTGATCCAGGCCAATCCGGGGATTGCAGAGGAACTGATCAGCGGGAATACTATAGCAGCCGTGGAAAAATCGGTGGAAATGGCAATAGACCTGGTTAGCCGGGTGAAGAAATCGATGGAAAAAGAAAGGCTGCACACAAAGGTGCCTGCCGGCGCACCGGGCAGACGTGCGGCCGATGTTTCAGCGATGTCCCCGCGGGAAAAAATTCAATATGCGATAGGAGGTAAAAAATAATGGCTTTAACATTAGCGGAAGCATCTAAACTCTCCAATGACATGCTGCTCCAGGGTGTGGTGGAGACGATCGTCAAGGAATCACCGATTTTACAGGCGATGCCCTTCATCGAAATTGTTGGGAACGGATTGACGTACAATCAGGTTCGAACAATTGATTT
>PMBW01000026.1 GCA_003153075.1 Dehalococcoidia bacterium
CCCCAGGCCGGCCAGGCGGTTCCGACAGTAGCCGAGCCAAGATTATATGTTCCAGATGTTAGATTTAAAACACTACCGGCGCCGGGAGTTATAACAAAACCACCATCGTTAAACACGCTATTTACAGTGCCATCTCCGATAGTGAGCGTCGTGATTGTCGTAGCGGCAACCAATGTCACGCCGGCCGTGTTGTTGGACTTTAAGATATTGTACGTGTAACCGGCAACTGTCTGAGCAGCAGAGCCATTGCAGTTCACAGTACCGGTTGATGCGGCAAATGTTCCGCCAGCTCCAAGGTTTCCCCCGATGTTGAGCGTACCAGTGCTCGTAAACGTTAACCTTGCTTGAGCGGCAGTTCCAGCAAACGTAACGTTACCGGTGACATTGAGTGTACCGGTAGAGATTGAAACGGTGGAAAACCGGCCGGCAGTACCNNAAATGCTGGCAGCAGTCAGATTGTTTGCTCCTACGGTAAGTCCGTTGGTGCCACCCGCCGCCTGTGTATTGACGGTCAAGGTGCCAATGGCATTTGCCGGTGATACATCCAGGGTAACTGTGTTACCGGTCGCAATTATTACAGTGTCGCCGGCAAATGTCTGCCCCGGATATGCGCCGCAACCAGCTCCGACAATGGTCCAAATACCGGCACTCCAATTACCAGTAGCATTTGATGTAAAAGTACATGCCGCTGCATGCGCTCTCGGTGCCGGCAATATGAAACACGTGCTCACCGCCAGGGCGAGTATCACAAAGATAGACAACCATTTGGATATCATCTTCTGCGCTCTGCTCTTTCCATGAGTTAAAATTCCGCTATCGACCAAGAGTTTCAGCCCTTGCCGTTCCTGTAAAGAATAATTTTCGGACTTGCGGTTTTGCGTCACTGTATTACTCCGTTACTGCCCTGATTCATTTTAACATCTTTAATTTTAATAGTCACTTATTAAATAGCCCATTATTTATTGCAATTTATATACCAATGCAACAAATATAATCCTCCAGTTAAATCTCATTGAATTAGCCTTTAAAATCAAAGATATATGTTTGTTAAACATCTGCACAGCAATAAATTGGTAATAGATAACCTCGCCAAAACGGTTATTTTCACCACAATATGTAGATTTAACCTTCAAATTCTGCATTTTTATCTCGCTGTTATTTGTTATACAAATCTTTGTGTTTTTGGTTACTTGACTATAACCTTGTAGTTGAGTATGAAATTACCTCCGCCGGCGTTCATGTTGTTGTTCATAATAATTTTCCAGTCTGTAACCACTCCGTCATAACCGGCCGGCGCTCCGCCCGCTCCCGATACCAGCGGCGTATAGGTGTAGGTGGTGCCATGATCATTGGAATACGTTGGCGTGCCGAGCGTAAGCCCCGAAGGCAGAGGACTGCCCTCCGTGAAATTGAACGGGGAACCCGAATAAGCGGAGATGGCCAGCGCGTTATAGTTTCCGAGATTGTCGCTCAGGGTAACCATATTAGCGGATCCAGTGCCGTCATTTTTAATCTGGATCGTGTAAGTAATGACTTCACCGGGACTGGCGGTTGCCTTGTCGGCCGACTTGAGGATAAAAAGATTGGGCACGGCAACCGTTAGCGTTTCAGTCAAGGAATGAGTAACCGTTCCTTCCGAGCCTTCGGAAGCAACGACTTTCGCTGTCCATGTGCCGGTTGGACCTCCAGCCGGAACCGTGTAGGCATATTCGTAAATTTTCTTCGCATATCCTGTATCATAAACCATAGTCATGGCACCCGCGTTTACTCTTACGGTACTTGCGGAATCGGTAATCGTAACATTAGCGGCACTGATATCGTAGGAGCCGAACGGATCGCTTATTGTAGAACGGATATAGACTGTCTGGCCGGGAGCACGTAATGTAATCGCGGTGCCTCCTCCTGAGAGGTAAGAGGCAGTGTAAAATCCCTCGCTGTCCACATTGATGACGTTCTGCGATGGCAGAGTTACATAGGAATAGTTGCCTGCGGATGGCGCCGGCCAAACACGAACAGTGCCGGTTGCTGTATTATTAGTAATATTAAGTGTCCAAGCATTACCGGCCGTACAAGTGTATGAAGTTGCGTGCGGCAAATTGAAAGTAAACATGGCTGCCGTACCGGTAAGTGCCGCTGTTCCTGTTGTCAGAGTCGCGACCGTTGTGGCGCCACACAGGAGTGTTATTGGATTGATCGTGTAAGTCTTGCTAGTGCTTGCAGATAACCAAAGTTGCACAGGAATACTGCCGCTGCTGATGGTATCCGCTAACTGCAAAACCGGACTTAAAGCCCAAGAGACAGTTGAACCGTTGGCGATTGAAACGTAATTGGCAGTTACCGCCGACGGTGTCCGGTATAGATGACCCGTTGTACCAGTATCGTAAAGAAGATAAAGCGGCTTGTTGCCGGAACCGGCTACCGAAACAGTGACAGTAGCCGTGGCGCTGTCGTCGCTGGAGTTGTAATCGCTGACGGCACCCGGAATAACAAGGCTGGCGGTGTTGCTGATTGTACTGTTCACCGGCGCACTCACAGTACCATTGATGGTGTAAGTCACCGTGCCATACCGGGGGAGATTGGCTGTGGTGTTCAGGGTGTTGCCGGAGCCGGAGGCAACGACGCATGTTGCTCCTCCCGCAGCCGCACACGTCCAGGTAACGCCGGTTATGGATGCCGGAATACTGTCCTGGATTCCCACGCCGGTGGCAGTCACATTGTTCGGACCAAAGTTCGTGGCCGTAATCAGATAACGTATGGAACCGCCGGGTGCAATACTGGAAACCGGATTGTTTGATGAATCCACCACTGTCTTTGTAACGCCGAGATCGATCGTCGTGCTTGTACTGGCGTTGGTTACCAGCAGATTGCGGATTTCATGATAGTTGGTGGAACCTCCGGTACTGGCAGCATAGCCCATCATCAATGACTGCGTACATGAAATGGTGGGAAGTGCCGCATTGGTGACCATCTGGATGGGTGTGGTGTTGTACCCGAACTGGATCCAGACATTCGCGGTCGGAGCGGAGGACGGACACGACACAGTACTTATTTGTATGATTACCCTCCTGTAGTTCGTGCTGGTCTGATCCGGTCTGATGGTGCCGTTATACCAGAGTGAGCCGTTATTGGCGGATGTTACGATCCAGGGGTAGGAGGTGGCCGAAAGCGTGGAGCCAATGGCGCCGCCGCCGAAGCCGATAACGGAGCCGCGGATTGTTACTGTATTTGCTTGCTGGCTTGCACCGAGATAGCGGCCTTCGCAGCCGTAGGCGAAGTTCCCGAACTCGTCGACGCCGATTCCCACGTACCCGCCGCTGATACCCGCTACGCTGGGGGTAACAGGGTTGCAGGTTGCTGTGGAGAGTTTCTGCGCATAGCCGAGAGACCCGCCGAAGGCGCCTATATTGAAGGGACTTACCCCGGCGTCGAACAGATAGACACTGTAGCCGTCCGCTCCGTTACCTCCCCATGTAGCGTAGTCGAACTGGATAAGAAGACCCTGACTCAGATCAAATGAGGTATTGTTATAGGCAAAACCGGTCTGGTTGCCGGAATTGTTGGTGAGGCGCAGCCATCCCGAACCGACGGGATCGATTGTGCCATTGCCGGTCAGGAGGGACGAGGTAGGATTGCCGCCGAGTGTCCAACCGCTTGAATTGGTGTCGGTCATCGGGGCATTGATAATGATGGCGCCATACGACGCTCCGGCACATGCCAGCCAGAAGGCCATGGCCATCAGCAAAAGCAGGATGCGCATTCGCCGGTTCAGATTTACACCAATTTTGTTAATCATTTTATTTTTATAGAAAATAACCAATGCCTTATCAAAAATTCCTTTTCTTACTATGCAGGTTTACTTTCCATTTTTTTACACCCGGGACAAAGGCCGTAGAAACAGGTAAATATTCCCATAATGTCGAAGCCTCGCTTCTGTTCTTCAGTCAGCAACTCAGAATGGTCAATACCAATAACAATATCAACAACTGCACCGCAATCTGTGCAAATAAGATGATCATGTGGATGGGGGTTTGAATCAAATCTTCTCCCATCCCCGGAGTGCACAGGCAATTCCGTAACCAGACCCTTTTTCTTAAGTTTGTCCATAGTGTTATAAACAGTGGCAATTGATATCGTGGAAAGTTTCTTAGAGACTTCCTTATGAATATCAATAACCGTTGGATGAGATTTGTTATCCTTTAGATAGGATAAAATTGCGGTTCTTTGTGCTGTTTTATTATGCATTGTCTATATGTCCATTTTCATTATAAAATATTAATAATTTAGAATAGTTCAAAATTATTAATTAGTCAAATCATTCATTCAACTCAAAATAGCTAATTTTATTATGTTTTTTATTTACAAAGTGTAAATTTATCTAATTATCTGTTTAATTATATATTTTTTATTTCTTGACATGTTAAAATAACACTGTTATTATAACACCGCTATTTTATAAAAAGGACTCGCTCATGCCCAAAACTCCCATGACAAAAGAGGACATCGACAACACCCGTGTACGTATTCTGGATACAGCTCTCGATATTATCATTGAGGAAGGGTTCAACAACCTCAGCGTAAGAAAAATAGCGTCCCGTTTGGGCATTACCGCCACGACCATTTATAATTATTATACCAATAAAGATGAAATCAACCTGATGATCCGGATCAGAGGATTCGAGAAACTTTATGAGCTGCTGACAGAACGCTCCGCCCCCTTTAACAATATTGAAGACAAATTTAAAACCATGATTCGTGCTTATATTGAATTCGGACTGACCAATCCCAGCTACTACGATATCATGTTCAATTTGCACACGCCCAAATATCTCGACTACGTCGGCACGGAGATAGAACCTTTAGCGCATACGGAAAAACAAAACGCTTTAAAGTGTCTTGCTCTTTTTATGGAACCCATCAGCGCTTACATCTCCGGAAAGGGAAAGAAAAAAGATCATTTTTTATTATATCAGATTGTTAAATCCTGGTCTGACATGCACGGTCTCATCACTCTGAAAAACAGCCGCTTATTTCATGAAGTGCTGGATAATGTAGATGCCTTCATTGAGGAACGAGCTTCAGACCTGATAAAAGATATTTTAAAAAATAAGGAACGTTTCGACCGCGGAGAAAAACTGTTTTAAACAAACATATCTCTTTATTATTTAGAGGTGCATCATGCAAACAACTCAATCCAGCGCTAAAAAAAGTTCCACCAACACACTGGCCCATCTGTTTTTTAAATTTTTCGCTTTTAATTTCAACAGACGCCCATCATTAAACAAATACCTGAAAAGTGATGATGGCTGGCTCAATTTCACCTTCGGCATCAGAACGGAAAGCGGGAGCGTGGAGCAGGCCATGCGCTTTGAAAACGGAAAGGTTACCGTATTNNGATGAAAACGCGGTCAAAGAAGCGGCCACACAACCTCCCAACAAATTAATGCTGGCCCTGATGGAAAACAGAATGATCACCCGTGGCAATATCGGTTATCTTCAATTAATTAACTTTTATCTTTCGCTTCTTTTAAAACATATCCAGATCGCCAAACTCAAAAAAGAAACAAAGTCGGAGAATCGAAAATACGACGCGGGAGTGGCGGCAAAACACAGCATTGATTCCAGAAAACCGCGGCAGCTCCAGGCTGAATTCGTCGATCCGGGCGTCAAATTTTTAACCGATCCCTATCTCGCGGAATATTCTCTTGATGACTTCCCGAGAGTAAAAGATTTCCTGGACACCCATTTAAAAACAAAAGCGGCTATCTGCCATGAACGGGCGGAACTCCTGACAAGATGGTACAAAGAAAACGGATTTGAAAACGATAAAAACGGCAAGCTGATGATTGCCGAACTGCGTCAGGCACAGGCATTCAAATATCTGATGGAAAA
>PMBW01000212.1:0-4631 GCA_003153075.1 Dehalococcoidia bacterium
GAAAACACCCACAACCGTTGCGGCGGCGCAGTGCTCACACCGGAATATACCTGCAGAGTGACAAGGCTGGCGCATTATCACGGCTTGAAAGTGCACCTGGACGGCGCGCGGATTTTCAATGCTTCCGTTGCCCTGGGGGTGCCGGTAATAGATCTGGTGAAAGATGCGGATTCGGTCGGTTTTTGTTTATCCAAAGGTCTAAGCGCGCCGATCGGCTCGCTGCTGTGTGGCAGCAGGGAGTTTATAGAAAGCGCACGGAAACGGCGTAAGATGCTGGGCGGCGGGATGCGGCAGGCCGGGGTGATCGCTGCGGCCGGTATTGTGGCGCTGGAGACCATGATCGACCGTCTGGCCGAAGACCATGCAAATGCGAAGGCGCTGGCGGAGGGTTTAGTCAAGATTCCGGGAATTACACTGGCGCAGGCCAAAGTCCCGACGAACATAATAATGTTCGATCTATCCGCTGATTTTTCCGGTGAGCTGTTTGTCACTAAACTGTCTGCCGCCGGAGTCAAAATCAGCAGCCGCGGTAATAACAGCTTCCGTGCGGTGACCAACCGCATGGTAGATGCGGCGGATATCGAGGATGCGCTGACGCGGATCGAACTGGTTTGCCATGAATTAAAGTAGCGGTTAAAAATAATCAATATTCAAATAACAAAAACCAAATTAATTACAATTATCAAATATTTATAACTGAACCGTGTACCGCTGCCGTCCAATATAAAACAAGGATTTGGTAACCTATCCCGGGCTTAGCGCCCATCCCGATGAAAATCAGGATCCGCGCGAATTGGAAAAGCAGGTATTCTGATTATCGCCGCAATTGTATTGAAAATTGAGTCCGAAGACGAAATACTCCGTAGGCTTTCCGATTGAGAGGGAAGCTGGAGGTCCCTTTCGCCCGCAGTCGAACAGGGATAGACCTTCAGTCAAAATGTACTCATTACCTTCAACTCACAACTCATAACTCATAACTCACAACTCAACACTGTTTACCATTCCGCCCCCAGCCTCAAACCTAACTTTTTAAAGCGGGAGACGTTATATCTAGCATAACGGTTCTTGACAAAAGTATTGGAGGATGGGTTGATGAGAAGTAAATGGTTCAAAATAACATCCCTGGCGCTGGCAGTAGTTACCCTAGTAATGATATTACCGGCTTGTCAGAAGGTAGCCGCCGCAGACAGTTACGTGGCAATTGTGCCGGATATCCTGCACATCGGCAGGGCGGAAGCGGTATCATTGTCACTTTTAAACGCCGGCAAACCGGTTACGGATATTATTGATGTCGTTTTGCTGAAAGACGGTAAGAAAATAACCAACAACAGCCAAACGGTCAAAGGCACCGGCACGGTCATGCTGAATATTCCCAATAATGCCGACGAAGGCAAATACGAAGTCATGGTCAAGGGCACCGGTTTTATCGATAAAGCTAGCGTGTCCGTAGAGAAGAGCTACCTCGCGTTTATGGAAACCGATAAACCGATTTACAAACCCGGGCAGACCATCAAAATGCGGGTGCTGACCCTGGATCCGGATTTAAAACCGATCAAGGAACCGGCCACAGTAGAAATCCTGGATGCCAAGGGGATTAAGATCTTCCGCAGCGATGTTACCACCGATGACTACGGGATGGCCGCGCTGGAATTACCGATCTCCACCGAGCCTAACCTGGGCACCTGGAAAATTAATGTGATCACCGAAAAATCCAAGAACGAACTCGATGTGCCTGTTGAGGAATATGTACTGCCTAAATATGAAGTGACAGTTGATTTGCCGAAAGACTGGTACCTGGTCACCGAACCGATCAAGGGTACCATTAAAGCTGAATACAGCTTCGGAAAACCGGTCAGCGGCGAAGTAACGATCGAGGCATTGAAATACGTCGGACAGTGGCAGACCTACGCCACCCTGACGAAGAATATTGACGGCAGTGTGCAGTTTGAAATTCCCGCCGCGAATTATGTTGCCGGTACTCCTGCCGGCGGCGGACAGGGTAATATTCAGTTCAACGTCACAGTGGAAGAAAAGGCTACCGGTTATGTGGAAAAGACCAGCAGCCTGTTAACGGTCGCCCAATCCTCGGTCAAACTGCAGTTGATCCCGGACAGCTCGGTTTTTAAGCCCGGCTTACCCTTCAGCTTCCTCGTCGTTACCGAGACCCCGGATAACAAGCCGGTTGACGCAAGTATTGATACCACGGTCACCTACAGCAACAGCAAATTTGAAATTATCAGGACTGACAAGAAGGTTGTAAATACCGTAAAGGGTAAGGCAATCCTTGATATCACTCCCCCGGCGGACTCCATTGCTTTAACGATTGAGGCGTTTGAACTGACCCCCTCATCCTCAAAACAGATTGCCCAAGCTTCTAAGGTCTTGCAGTCTTCTTACTCCCCTTCAGGGAATTTCATCCATCTCGAGCAGACCAGTGAAGGCATCCCCGATGTCGGACAGAAGATCGCCTTTAAGATCAATTCTACCAGTCAGGCGGTGAATTTTTACTATGAAGTGATCGCCCGCGGTAAGGTGGTTTTCTCAGACTACACGAAGAATAAAGAAATCTCATTCAGTACGACTCCGGCAATGGCGCCGGAGGCTAAATTGTTAGTTTATCAAATCCTGGCGAACAGCGAAGTAGCGGCTGATTACCTGCCTTTCAGCGTGGCAGCATCTTATCCCCAGACGGTGACAGCGGAATTCAATAAAACAGAGGCCAAACCGGGGGAAGAGGTAACATTAACAGTGAATACACAAGGACAGGCGGAGATCGGTGTAGCCGCCGTGGATAAATCCGTATTCATTCTGGCAGAAAACCGGATGAACTTGCAGCAGGTTTTTGATAAACTGGAACAGCTTTACATGCAGCCGCAGGCGGAAATTGACAGTGTTTCTTTCTATCCCGCGGTCACTACCATCGGCGCGGCGGATGTTTTCAAGAATGCCGGTGTGGTCGTGATGACCAATAACAAGGTACCGGTCAGCAAGGTCTACCAAACGCAGCAGGGCGGCAACTTCCTGAGCAAGATATTCCAGAACCTGGGTTTTGGCGCCAGGAATGGTGTGTTCGATAACGCGGAAATGCAAAAAGGGGGGCTGGTTATCCCTACCCCGACATTAACAATGGTTCCCGCAACAACGATGGCAGCAACATCTTCCTCCCCGAGCAACCTGGCTGATGTGCAGCGGGTGCGCCAGTTCTTCCCCGAGACATGGATGTGGTTTGATACCACCACCGATTCCGGCGGCAAGCTGATTAAAAAGGTCAATGTGCCGGATTCTATTACCACCTGGATGTTGCGCGTAACCGGCATTTCAAAAGACAAGGGATTGGGGGTAGCGGAAAGCAGCATCAAGGTCTTCCAGCCCTTCTTCCTGACCATCGACCTGCCGTATTCGGCAATCAGAGGGGAAGAGTTTCCCGTTAAAGTCTCGGTTTATAACTATTTGAATACCACGCAGAGCGTGCAGGTCAGCATCGATAAAAGCCCCTGGTTTGACCTGCTTGATCCGGACGCGCAGACCGTCGAGATCGGAGCTAACGATATCGGCAGCGCGCAGTTCACCATCAGACCCAATAAAATTGGCAATAACGATGTAAAAATTTCGGCGCGCAGCACAGCCGCTGCGGATGCCGTCGTAAAAACCATCATCATCGAACCGGAAGGTGTAGCCAGAGAGATCGTGGATAACCTGGCGCTTTCTGCCGGCGCCAATAAAACAATCGATACAACTATCCCGGAAATGGTAGTCAGTGATTCAGGCCGGGCCTATATCGCGGTCACCTCCAGTTTCCTGACCCAGACCCTGGACGGGCTGGATGCCCTTCTGCAGATGCCGTTCGGCTGCGGCGAACAGAATATGATCAACTTCGCCCCAGATGTTTACATTACCAAATACCTGCAGGGTAGCGGGCAACTGAAGCCGGAAATCATGGCGAAAGCCGAGCAACTGATGATTACCGGATATCAGCGTGAAATGACCTACCGCCGCACCGACGGTTCGTTCTCCGCCTTTGGCATGAGCGATAAGGAAGGTAGTCTCTGGCTGACCGCTTTTGTGCTCAAATCTTTCGCCCAGGCAAAGGGCACTATCTATATCGATGAAAGCGTATTAACGAGCGCAGCAAACTGGATCACCGGTCACCAGAACAGCGACGGTTCTTTCGACGCGGTCGGTTTTATTCATCATCAGGATTTACTCGGAGGGTTGAAGGGTAAAGATGCTTTGACTGCCTACGTTGCTATTGCTTTGATGGAAGCCGGTGAGAAATCCAGCAGCGACAAAGCAGTTGCCTATCTGGAGACTAAATTAAATACCATGACCGACCCTTACGCGGTGGCGATCACTACCTACGCCCTGGAGCTGGCGCAAAGCGCCAGGCATGAAGAAGCCTATAAAAAGTTGATGTCCCTGGCCAAAGAAGATGAGAACGGTTTGCACTGGGGCAGCGATATCATTGTAGCGGAGCCGCTTACGAGAGACGGTAAAATGATGCCGTTATTCCAGCCGGATATTAACCGCAGCGCCGATATTGAGACAACCGCGTATGCGACATTGGCCTTAGTCAAACAGGGTGATGCTTTCAACTCCTCCAAGGCTGCGAAGTGGCTGGTTTCCAAAAGAAA
>PMBW01000212.1:4652-11602 GCA_003153075.1 Dehalococcoidia bacterium
CCGTTAATGCCCGGTCGGATGCTGACCTGACCGTAACGTTGAAGGGCGCCGGTGTCGATAAACAGTTAAAAATAAACAAAACCAATTTTGATGTTTTGCAGATCGTGGATGTGCCGGTCGATGCTCTGATTTCGATGACCGTCACCGGCAAAGGCGATGCGCTGGGACAGGTAGTCAGGAGATTTAATGAACCGGCAGCAGACAATGCGTCCGCGGCGCGGATGCTCGCCATCGATGTGAAATACGATACCACTGAAGTCGAAGTGAACGATCTGCTGAAAGTATCGGTAAATCTGGCCTTCAATCCTTTGCCGGAGCTGAATATTGCTGAGGCGGGCATGATCGTGGTGGATGTCTCGGTGCCGACCGGATTCGAGCCGGTAACCGATTCCATCACCGCTATTACAAAGAAAATGCCGAACATCAAACGCTACGACATTGCCGGCAGGAAGGTCATTTTTTATGTGAACGATATGAAGCCCGGCGATAAAATTGCCTTCGATTTTCAGGTCAAGGCGTTGTACCCGGTTAAAGCCAAGGGTGTGACATCAACCGCTTATTCCTACTATAAACCCGATATCAAGGGCGAAACACTGGGAGCAGCGGTGACCGTCAAATAAACTCTTTTTCCTTCCTGAAGCGGATGGGTGGTGGGGGAACAGCAGTCCCCTCCTTCGACATGCTCCGAAGGAGGGGACTGCCTTGTTACAAATGATTGGTATTGTGTAACTATACGTGTAAAATAATTGCATAATCCCTTATGGAGAATAATATGAGGAAACCTGTTACCCATGTCCCAATAGATAAAAAACAAATAGACGAACTGGACAAAAAATACCAGAGTGGCTACGAACGGATACCGGAAACAACTGAGATGGCTGAGTCCCATGTCAAGATGTTAAAGAATGTCTGGCCTGAGGAGAAGTGGTAAAGGCGGCACAATTGTATCTGCATCGAATTTGAAAAGCTGCCATGATTATTTTAGTTCAGATCAATGCCCTCCTGTTGTCGTTCCCGCGAACGCCTATAGTCCCGTACCTCAGCCCCTTGGGAGGGAATCCATATAATCAACATTGTGTCATTATTTCGGTCTGCTACTGTGTATTGTATGATAATTCCGTTTCATTGATCCGGATATAAATTCTGGTTATTGATACAATAATTTAAGCCCTTAATAACCTGGACGTGCATGTAACAAAAAAAGCCCCGCTTCTATACTTGAGGCAGGGCGTTTTTTATTGCAGTTTGTTAATTATTTTTACTTTGTTGTTGTCTTTTTCGGTATTAGCGTGGTCGGTGTTGGCATATTAGGTAATGTCGGCTTCGGTAATAATGATGAAGTCGGCAATGATTTCGAAATCGACTGCAGGTCGGTCAATGTGGTTTTCAGTGAGATATTCAGCCACACATCGGTGGTATTAAATTGAATCCCGCCCAACAGGGTTTTCATTTCCGGCGCGGCTGCCAATCCCTTAAACATATTTATAGCTCCGCTCAAGGTATCTTTGGCATCCTGCGCGGAGGTCGCGTCCTGGAAATGCAGAGCTGCACTGATACTGACATCCTGGGTTCCCTTGTTAAACGCCAGTCCCAGGGTATCCATTTTCGAGAATGCTTTGGAGGATAAAGCAGATGTGGCCGGCATTTCACCTGCCAGCGCATCTTTAGCTTTGTTGGGCAAGGAAAAGGCAGCTTTAATGGAAGCTGTCCCCAGTTTGTTGTAGGTATCGATGATTATTCCGCTTAGTGGTTGTTTGTCGCCATTGTGCACATCGATGCAGTCTTTGACAGCCTGGTTGTTACCGCAGACGAGCATGCTGCTGCCGAAGAATACCAGCGAAAAATTCTCGGTGGCGTTGGAATATACCTGGCTGGTTTTATATGTAGTGACATCCAGTTTCTTCCCGGTCTTGGTCTCGATATTCTGCACGAAGTTCTTCTCGTTGAAAGTTCCTTGCGCAATAATACCCATATAACCGGCATCCTGACTCTTGATGCTCGCAGCGCTGATATTAGAGGTGTCACCGAATATCATGATCTGTGAAAAGTCCTGAATATTGAGTCCGGTTTTCTCGGTCAGTTTGTCGAGCGCATCCTGTACTGTCTTAGGGTTGTCCGCGCTTTTTGAGGAATTGTTGTAGGCGGCGATCAAGGCCGGGTCGTTCACGATCGCGCCGATCTGAATTTCCGCCACCAGGTTAGCTGTCGGCGGTATTAATTTGAGGGGCGCCGGTTGTGAACTTGCGCANNATGGTCTAGATTTAATCTAGTCCTTGGCAGCCTGTTTGTCAATCTGATTCACTATTGAATAATAGTACTTTTGTCGCATTATTTTGCATTCTTTTTTCTCAATCAGCAACACGGGAAGCCGGTGTGTTCAATCTTGCGCTACCACAAAAGTATCCCTGGTTTCGTCTCTTTGAGGGTGGTAATTTTAATTTCTAATTTGGCTGGCTTGTGGCTTTTAGATATTGAAATTTTACGCCATTCTGGACTTTCCGTCCGTTTTCACGCTACAATGTAGCCATCGAGGAGTGCAGATGACAGAGCAAGAATTACGTCTCACGCAAACAGTGCACGGCGCGGGTTGAGCTTGTAAAATCGGGCCGGGGGACCTGGCCCAGGCGCTCAAAGACCTGCCGCTGATTGCACACCCGAATTTGATCATGGGCATTGAGAGGGCCGAAGATGCGGGAGTTTTTAAACTGACGGAAAAACTCGCCATCATTCAGACGCTCGACTTCTTCACGCCCATTGTGGACGATCCTTATGATTTCGGACAGGTGGCAGCGACCAATTCGTTAAGTGATGTCTATGCCAAAGGCGGCACTCCGCTGACGGCGATGAATATCGTCTGTTTCCCGGTGAAAAAGATGGATATCGGCGTGCTGCATGAGATCCTGCGCGGCGGCCTGGATAAAATGCGGGAGGCGGGGGTAGTGCTGCTGGGCGGCCACAGCGTAGATGATAATGAACTAAAATACGGCCTTTCTGTCACAGGTACGATTCATCCAAAAAAAGTGGTACGCAACAACGGTGCCCAAACCGGCGATAAACTGATCCTGACGAAAAAACTGGGCACGGGCATCATCAGCACCGGTATCAAAGCCGGTGAGGTGAGCAAAAGTACGATTAAAAAAGTGACGCAATCAATGACAACACTGAATAAAACTGCCTCGGCAGTGATGATGTCTGTAGGGGTGCGCGGCTGCACGGATATAACCGGTTTTGGTTTTCTGGGGCACGCTGCGGAAATGCTGGAAGAAACCGGCAACGGCATGATAATCGATTCAGCTAATGTGCCTGTCTTTTCTGAAGCTAAAGCGCTGCTGGAAAGCGGCTTTGTGCCCGGCGGCTTGTACCGTAACCGTGATTTCCGCAAGGGAATGGTGGAGATCAGCCCGGATGTGCCTGATTACCTGGCGGACATGCTATATGATCCGCAGACTTCGGGCGGGCTGCTAATGGCGGTAGCCAAAACCAAAGCCGCGCGTATGCTGCAGGCACTGCATGACGCCGGCGTGAAAAATGCCGCAATTGTCGGGGAAGTAGTGGCAGAGCCGAAAGGCAAGATTATTGTACGATAAGTTTTTCGTTAGACCGGGTATATCAAATAAATTGTTAAGAATTAAACCAAGGGATGTTATTCTTAAGCAAGGCTTGAGTTAGAGGGGCGCAGCCCCTCTAACTCAACTCCTCTTCCCTTCGGGAAGAGTTAGAGATGGGGCGTTGTGGTTGTTTTACTATAGCCAAAAAGTTGGTCACTATTTTTTGTATAATTTCACGGTGCCCCACGCTTATATAAATGAAGATTCAAATTAGTTTTAAAAGGAAATCTTATTTGCCAAAACTGGTTGACGAAATCACACCCCATCTAAAACTGCTCAGCGCACATCCGACACTGGCCGGGTTCGAGGATTTTATCGGCTGCTATCTATTAACCGGTGAAAAAAAGGCATTGGTGGATGTCGGTCCTTCTGCAGGTATACCGGGTTTGTTAAATGCTTTATCCCGCGCCGGTGTCTCTCCTGATGAAATCGACTATATCATCCTGACGCATGTTCACATCGACCATGCCGGCGGGATCGGGCAGGCAGCCAAAGCAATGAAAAACGCGCGTGTATTGGCACATAACCGCGCGCTCAACCACCTGATCGACCCGACCGCGTTGTGGCAGGCCAGCCGCAATACGTTGGGGGAACTGGCGCTCCGATACGGCAAAATCGAACCGGTGCCGAACGACAGGATTATTTCCGTTGAGGACGGAATGAAAGTTGACCTGGGGGAAGGACTGGTTCCGGAAATATATTTGACACCGGGGCACGCTCCCCATCACCTTGCTATCTTCGACCCGAAGGATAATATTTTGCTGGCCGGTGATATGGCCGGGGTGTACATGCATGATTTCTTCCGTCCGAATTCCCCGCCGCCTTTTCGTCTGCAGGACTTCCTGAATTCGATAGACAGAGCAATCGCGCTGCAACCGACGAAGATCGCTTACAGTCATTTTGGCTGTTACGGTGATGCAGTGCAAAAATTGCGCGCAGTCAGGGCGCAGACAATTCTTTGGCATGAAATTATCCGGGCGGGCGCGAAAGACGGTAAAACCGCCGAAGAAATGTTCAGGCTGCTCAGAAAGCAGGATGACACCATCGAAAAGATCGAAAAGCTGGATAAGAATGTTTATCCGCGCGATTACGCGCTGATCCTGAATACGATCCGCGGGTTGATGGCCGCGGAGTAACCGTATCATCCTATAATAATATCGGTCAGCTTACGCTTGGGGATATGCCAACGTCCCTGCTCGTCCCACCAGCCGCGCTGATTATCTGGATGGGCTGCCAGATCTTCAATCACAGCAGTCCCTTTCGGTTTACCGAGTGTCAGCACAAGCAGAACATCGTAGCGTTCGGGGATATTCAACGCCTTGCGTAGTTCTTTGCGGTGAACCATCCCGATGATGCAGCCGCCCAACCCGCGTTCCGTCGCGCCCAGGAGAATGCTCTGTGCGGCAATACCGTGGTCTACTTCACCCGTGCGGTATTCTCCCAGGCCGTTGTCATTTAAAATGATGATGTACGCGGACGGCCGTTCCCCTTCAGGTGGGTTACCGCCGAGGCCGATATGACTGTAGATGATCGCGTTTTTCTCCGGTTCGCAAGAAATGTAATATTTTAATAACTGGCGGTTGCCGCCGGAAGCGGACAATCTAGCCAGATCAACCAGTTCCGTTAATGTCTCACGGCTGACAGCAACATCCTGATAATATTTACGTGCGCTGCGGTTTTTCAGTATCAAATTATGGAGCATTTTACACCTCAAATGAATATATGTTAATCGATTCTCTCCTGGATCTTTTGCCAGGTTTCAGTGATCAGGAAGCTTTCTTCCATATTATCGATCATTTTCACGAATTTCTTCATCGGCAGTGCCAGCGTGAGGACATTCTTTGGTACGCAAACCCGTGCGGATGGATCAAACATGCCCAGAATTACCCGCGGGTGTTCGGATTGTTGTTCCAGATAAGGGTTCTGCACGATCGCCGCGCAGCCGGAGCCGAAGGGAGCCTGAATTGCGCCGCGGTCGGTTTCATCAAAACGGGCCAGTGTATATAACCCGGAAAGAACATCAGGAGTGGCGAAGAAGATCACTACCGCGGGGTTGTCGTATTCCGTCAGGTTATCCCATCTTTTAAAAACGAGATATTTGGCCGGCGCAGTGAAGGTTGGCCAATTTTTTACTATCTCTTCCACCATTTCCGGGGTTTTACAGTAACGTTCGCCGCGAGTTTTACCGGGGATACCGCAAGACAGAAAATATCTAAAATTCGGCATGGTTTCGCTGGAATAACCGAGGTATCTTTTCCCGCATCTCACCGACGCAGCATCAAAATATATCGATTTACCTTCCCTGATACTGGCCAGCGCTCCGATCACGCAACGCGGCAGCGATTCATCCTTTGCTGCTTTGACGCCGATGGGTTTATCAGTGTAATAAAAAGCGACCGGTAATTCCGCGTGATTGAAGTACTTCTGCCAGAGTGTCACAAATTTGTCCTGCAGTGCAATATCCATGACCGCCTCCTTAAAAAGCGTGCAGATACTCAGTCTTCGATGCCCTTGCGGGAGATCATGCCGGTTTTAAAGTAATGTTTTACGTCCACCATTTCCGTTACCAGGTCGGCAGCTTCGATTAATTCTTTGGGGGCATACCGGCCGGTGAAGACCAGTTCCAACCCATCCGGTTTGTCTTTAATAAAGTTGAGCATTTCATCAACCGTAAGCAAATGAAAGAAATGCGCGGTATTGATTTCATCGAGGATAATGATATTGTAAAGGCCGGAGAGCATGGCTTTCCTGGCCGCAGCCAGTCCGGTCTGTGCCATTTTTACATTTTCAGGGTCGGGTGGGTCTTTTGTGTACGTAAAATTCACGCTGCCGTACTGTTCGATAGTAATAGAATCAGGCACTTTTTTCACGGCGTCGAGCTCGCTGTAATGCTGGCCTTTCATAAACTGCCCGATGTAAGTTTTCAATCCGCAACCCATCGCGCGGAAGGCCAGACCGAGCGCGGCGGTCGTTTTGCCTTTACCGTTGCCGGTGTAGACCTGAACATAGCCTTTGCCGAGGGGACTCTTTTTATTGCTTGACATAAAGTTGCCTTAACGTTTATTCCGCGTGTCGATCAGCGTGTATTTCATGTTCTCTTCGTTGAGTTTCTGCAGCAGCGCCGGTGATTCCGTGGCAGCGCAAACGATTACAAATGGCAGTCCCGAACGCGCCGCCTCGATAGCTGCCTGGGGAACACCATAAAGGTAGTCGGGTGTCGTGCCGGTTTGCCGCAATGTAACGATTGCTTCAATGCCGATTGCGCCTATCAATGCGTCCGTACCCAATCCCTTTTTTAATTTCTTCAGGTCGACGTTGCGGGAACCGCCGTCCTGAATCGCG
>PMBW01000017.1 GCA_003153075.1 Dehalococcoidia bacterium
TTTCCTGCAACTCAAAACTGATTATTGAGTTCGCAGACGAAATCGACCTTCAGTTAAAATGTACTCACAACTTTAAAATGATCCCACCCCGTTCTCTTGCTGTTAATTAATCTCCCGTCGCCATCGACCAGACTCACCTTGCCTGCTTTTTCCTCTATAATTTCCCCGATGACCGTTACCGGACAATGGATTACCTTTTTTACTTTATTCATCACAGCCGTACTGGCCGTAAATAGCAACTCATAGTCTTCTCCGCCCGTCAACGCCAGTTCCAGTGCCTTGTCCCCAAAACACTCTTTAACACCAAGCGAAACAGGAACGAGGTCAATATTTATCCGCGCGCCAACTTTACTCTCCTGGCAGATGTGCGTCAGATCCCCGATCAATCCATCGGAAATATCCATCCCGCATTTCACACCTTTTTCCACCAGCAATTGCCCTTCGGCAACCCGTGGGTTTGGCATTAAGTGCGCCTGCCGTAATTCCTTCGCAAATTTTGGTTTGAACTTTAGGCCCTTTCCCAGCATCTCCAGTCCCGCGGCCGAACCTCCAAGGTAATTCGTTACCGCGATTTTGTCGCCAACTTTCGCCGCCGCACGTCTCAGTATGCCTCTTTTTTTCTCACCGGCGCTGCCGATCAAAGTCACGCTGATAAAAACTACCGGCGCATTGACCGTATCCCCACCCACCACCATTGTCCCGAATTTACCGGCGATATCGAACATCCCCCGGTACAGTTCGATGATATCCTCCACCTGTGTCGAACCCGGCAACCCCAGCGAAATCAACGCATAGCGCGGAAATCCGCCCATCGCTGCGATGTCGCTCAGGTTGACTGCCAGTGATTTCCACCCCAATTCCCGCCAGGACATATAAGAAAATGAAAAATGCACATCCTGCACCATGGAATCAACCGTAGCCAATTGGATCTCATTATTGGCAAAGTAGGCCGCAGCATCATCCGCGATGCCGACGATCAAGTGCTTCCAGGCTTCCTGATGCTTGTCTTCTGCATACTTGTTTCCTGCATGCTGCGCCATTTTTGCCAGCCGCCCGATCAGCCCGAATTCCCCGATTTCTGCCACCTTCATAGCGGAATTATATCATACGAATACAGCAACGTTAAAAAACGGAATTACAGCAGCAGCTGTTTTTCAAATACTTGGAAATGGATTGATTGGATGTAAGTAGAAAATGAGGGTCGTGATATTGTTTTGAATTTGCCACAGAGCCTGAACCTGAATCGGGCATCCATGTAAAAGAAAACTCAATCATGTCCCGGTAAAAATCAGACGTCTGCCAAAATTGACACAAAAAGCGAGGGAGGAATAACAGTATTGAACTTCTTGAATATACTAAGACATGAACAACTGATAACTCAAAATTGTTTACTAAACGCTGAAAGCTGAACGCTGATGGCTGAGAGCTGTCAGCTTATGAATGGAGCGGAAGACGAGACTCGAACTCGCGACATCCTCCTTGGCAAGGAGGCATTCTACCACTGAATTACTTCCGCATTCCGTATATGGTGCCGAGGCCCAGAATCGAACTGGGGACACGTAGATTTTCAGTCTACTGCTCTACCGACTGAGCTACCTCGGCGACAAACTTAATTGTATCGTTTGCTAGTCAAGAGTGTCAAGCCATGGCGTTGCAGAAATCCCAAATAACAATAAACAACAACCAAATAAATACAAAATAATACACTATAAATGAATATCTAAACCTTAAATTATTATTTACGAATCAAATATTAATATCAAAAAATGATCAAAACCGGTTTTTCACCAAATAACCGCGATTTCCAATTCCCCACGATAAAATAGCGAAGTATCTAGTCCTAATCCTCCTTTCTACTCATCACCGGTAACTCATAACTGGTATTCTGATTTGGAATGTGTAGTTTGATATTTAAGCGTTGCGTTATATAATATCCTCATATTATCTCACAAGGGAGGTTGATCAAATGACCGCACCGGCTCCCGTTGAAAACACTCCTAAAAAGATCCTGGGGCTCCATCCCAATGTTTTTTTCATGGGTCTCACCAGCCTCTTGACCGATATCAGCAGCGAGCTTATTTTTACTTTGGTTCCCCTTTTCCTCAGCGATGTTCTCGGCGCTACCAGNNTACGGTATTTCCACGCTGGCCAAGCCCTTTATGTTACTGGCAAATAGCTGGGGCGCCGTCGTTGGCGTCAGATTCGGCGACCGCCTGGGCAAAGGTGTGCGCACTGCCTCGCGGGATGCCTTGATCGCGGATTCCGTCGAAGCTAAAGACCGGGGACGCGGTTTCGGATTGCACCGGGCAATGGACACAACCGGCGCCGTGATCGGCCTGATCATCGCTGCCGTGATTGTCTATATGATCCCGGGTGATAAATTCCACCTGACGAAGGACGCCTATCACTGGATGATAATGATCGGGATTATTCCTGCAGTGTTGGCGGTCGTGGTTCTGCTGACGCTGGTACACGAACGGAAACAAGCCGCCGCCGCGGTCAAAACAGGCATTGCCAAACCGGCAGCCCTGACGCCATTCAGTAACCAGTTTAAACTTTATCTGGTGATCATGGCCCTGTTCACCCTGGGTAATTCCAGCGATTTCTTCCTCATCCTGGATGCGCAGCACGTAAAAACGCCTTTGCTGCAGGTAGTGCTGATGCTGGTGCTCTTCAATCTCACCTATGCCTTAGTTTCGACCCCGATGGGCGTGCTCTCCGATAAGATCGGCAGAAAAAGGGTGATCACCATCGGCTGGCTCATTTACGGCCTGGTTTATCTTGGTTTCGCCCTATCGGGGAGCATCTGGCAGATCTGGGTTTTATTTGCGGTCTACGGTGTTTTCTACGGTATCTGCGAAGGCGCCGCCAAGGCCTTCGTCGCGGACATGGTGCCTGCTGAGCGGCGCGGCACCGCTTACGGCCTCTTCAACGGCGTCGTAGGGCTGATGGCGCTGCCTGCCAGCCTCATCGCCGGTATCCTGTGGGATCGCATTGCTCCCGCTGCCGCCTTCTGCTTCGGCGCGGCCCTCGCCCTGCTGGCCATGGTGGGTTTGATGCTGATCATAAAAGAAAGAAAAGCCTAGTATTAGTCCCATCTCGCTTGAGGGAAGGGTGCTCAGCCGAAGGTACTTTACAGCGCAATTCGGAGTAAACAAAGAGAAGACCGTGATAAAGGTGTACAAAGGGATATATTAATGCTGCAGTTTTTTAAAGACGAATTTGCCGGAATCTGGAAATTCCTGAAAACTTACTATACTGAGGTAGTAGTTTTTTTCTTCGCGGTTCTTTTCATCACTTTGGACCGCTATCCCACTATTAAAAACGGCGACATCAGCACTTTTCTATTCTACGCCGTTTTCCCGGTGTTGGTGATTCTCATTATCCTGCGCAAAAACCCGCTCAATTTCGGGTTGGGCACCGGTAATTTCCGTATCTGGTGGAAGTACGTCCTGATCACTTGCCTGGTCGCCGCCGCCGTTCTCTATGCGGGGACATTTTTCCCTTCGCTGCAAAAATACTACAAACAGGAGCACTTTAATTTCGCCCACTACTTCGTGGTCAACTTTTTCGGCCTTTTCGCCATTGAATACATGTACCGCGGCTTTTTATTATTCGGACTGAAAGACAAATTCCAGGAAGGCACAATCCTCATCCAGATGATCCCCTTCGTCCTGCTCCATTTCGGCAAACCGGAAATCGAGACCATCAGCACCCTGTTTACCGGTATCCTTTTCGGGTATATCTGCTACCGCGGCAAATCCTTCTGGCCGGCCTTCCTCATCCACCTGTTCATCAATATATTCTTTGTCGCGCTGATTAACCGGTAAGCTTCTCTTTGATTTTATTCGGTCGATTTCTGATCTTAATCCAATATTCTTCCCGCACATCCTCATCGATTTCAACCGGTGTGCGGCTTGCCCAACTATAACGGTCTTGCCCGTTCTTCTTCGGACCGGAAATCCAGTAGCCATCCCCGGTCTCAATATCATGATAATTTGAACAAGAAGCCGCCCTGCTTTTTTGGAACTTTTTACCTTGATACATCAACGTTTTGCCGCTTTTATTGAAGAAAATACGCCCAATCCGGGCAGGTCCGCGGTCAGTATGACCGTCCGGATGTGTTTTCCATTCGATGTACATAATTCTGGATTCCATTTTGTTTAGCCTCAGATTAATTCCACCTTGGGAATCAACGAAAACATCACCGCATCATGGGTTTTACCCTGTAATACAAACCGGTTCCTCAAAACCCCTTCCCGCACCGCCCCTGCTTTCACGGCCACTTTCAGGCTCGCTGTATTTTCAACTGCCGCCAGTATCTCAATCCGATTCAATTTCAACTCTTTAAATCCGAAATGCGCCAACAATAACGTGGCCGCGGTCGCGATACCCTGTTTCACCCGGCTGCTGCGGACCCAATAGCCGAGATTGGCGACTGTGTTATTCTCTCTGAAATCGCTGAATCCGCAACCGCCTAAATGAGTGCCGTCTCGCGGGTCGGTTATGGCAAAACTACAGGCGATACCTTTCTCCCACTTCTCATCACGTTCACCGATCCATTGTCTGCTCTCAATAATTGAATAATTGGCGTGGCACCACGGCATCCAGGGTAAAAGTTCCGGCTGAGACTCTTTCACTGCCGAAAACAGGCATTCAATGTCCTTCATTTCATAAGGACGCAGTAATATATCTTTCCCTGTCAGTTGCACTTTCACCATGTGCCCCTCCAATTTGAATAAGACGGATACCGTCCATTCTATCGAACTAGATACCCATAGTCAAGATTCACATGTTATGTTATTTCAAAGATATTGATATGAGTTATCATATTTGATATTATTTAGACTGTGGTAAAACCAATTGAATTATCAAAAACAGAAGTCGGAAGTAGACCATATCTGATATGGAACGCATTCATCCAGCTTCTGGTAGAATCTAGACTTGAAGAACTAAACGATATGCAAATTGTCCCTTTATTCGCTTTTTGGTACGATTCAGAAGTACAGAACGGCGGACACCTGCAATACTTCGAAAATAAAGGTAAACATTTCCGAAATAACGAGAATATACTTGTAAATTCAACATTAAAAGCATTAAATATTCTTGGCGCTACTCAACAAGCTGATATCTATTCGACCGCTTCGACAAAGTATTTCTCCCAAATCCGAAAACATCCACAAAATGTTGAGGAGTTTTCTATGCTTGAGCTGGAAGATGAATTTGGTGAATACGACCGGCGTTACTATAAATGCGTTCCAGACATGAGTAACTTGTTAGAGTTATACCTGCAGGATCATCTTGCCGAGTTTGTAAAGCTTATCTAAAACCTTTTCTCCTCAAGGCAGCCGCTTTAAGAACAGATTCGCAGGTGCCGGTTGGAATTTACTTGGAACCATGATAATCCACACGAATCACGTTATCCAAACCGTCTGAGGCACAACGGGAAGAAGACAAGGTACTTATAAGGTGGTGCATTAAGATAAAGCGATAGATAGATCCCGGAGGTTTAAATTAAATTCTTCACGCCAGAAAAATGATCCGCCCGCAACTGCTGCACCGCACCACGCCGCCGCCTTTCGCCCGCTGCAGATCGGTGTTCGGTAAGGTGATACGGCAGCCCTGGCAGATGCCCTGCTCCACCTTCGCCACCGCCGTCCCTTTCCTCTTCCTCAATTCCTGGTAAGTTTCAATAGTTTCAGCGTCAAACGAAGCAGTCAACTGTTTTCTGTTACTTTCCTGCACAACCTGCGAGGCTTTTAGTTGCATCAGTTCAACCACCAATTGTTTTTGCTGCTCTTTCCACTGGCTTTCCATTTTAGACAGCTCGTCTTTGCTACCCGCGATGGTTTTTCTCAGTATCTCCAGCTGGTCCATTAAATCCAGCGATTTGTCCTCAAATCCGGACCGACGCTTCTTGAAATCGTCGGTCTCCTGCTGCAGGCTGGACAGCTCTTTGGAATTAAATATCTTCCCGCCGTACAGTTTTTTTTCGGTGTCTTTGATTTTCGCGCTCAGATCGTCGATTTCCCATTCGGTGGATTTTTGCTGCGCGGTCAACCTTTCCAGGTTTTTCTGCTCTTCCGCCAGCTTCTCTCTCGCTTTCACCACCACCGGGCTTTCCCCGATTTGGCTAGAGACGCGCTTCTGTGCTTGCAGATTCGTTTCCAGCGCCAAATCTGCTTCCTGTAACCGGTATAATTCTTTCGCAATACTCATTTCAGTGCCTTATTGTATAACGTCCGCGCCAAGTTAGCAACGGTAAACGGGCAAATAATCAAGCTTATGGGATTTGACAATCTCCAGACCATAAAAGCCCGGAATAGCGACTCGCTAACCCGCGGTTGAAATCGGGTATTTCGTTATTTATACTTATGGCAGAATAGGTGTTATACTGCCCGTCCGGTACGCAGAACAGAATTGGTAAATAATTTTCAGGAGGACGAAAATGCCCAGAGTTGTCCATTTTGAAATCCCTGCCAATGAACCGGAGCGCGCTGTTAAATTTTATACTGATGTTTTTGATTGGGACATTAAAAGGTGGTCTGGTACCCAGCCGTACTGGTTGGTGACTACCGGTGACATTCAGGCCCAGGGGGGTATCAACGGCGCGATCACGAAAAAGCAAGGCCCGAACATCGCAACAGTGAATACCATCGAGGTCCCCTCCGTGGATGAATTTACGGAGAAGATAGCAAAGAGCGGCGGTAAGGTAATTAGCCCCAAAATGACAATATCCGGAATCGGTTACATGGCTTATTGCCGGGATACGGAGGGTAATGTTTTCGGTATTCTGCAGCCTGATATGTCTGCAATATAGCGCCTGATTTTCGTGCCATTTAACCATAAAAGAGGTGAAAATATGCAAGCTCCCAAGCAGATCAAGCCCAAGCAACTGGCGGATTATCTGGAAGTGATGAGTAAAGCAGCCTTTCAAGCTGGGATCTCCTGGCAGGTGGTAGAAGCAAAATGGCCGGGAACAAGGGAAGCTTTCGATAATTTCGACCCAGGGGTGATCACTAAATATACAGGCACTAAAATGGCGCAGTTGTTAGAAGACAAGCGCGTGATCCGGAATCACCTGAAGCTAGAGGCGATCGTGTTCAATGCCCGGCGGATGCTCGAATTGGATACGAAATACGGCGGTTTCCGGAAATACCTGCGGTCTTTCGGCAGCTATGATGAACTGGCAAAGGATTTACGGAAGAATTTTAAGTTCCTGGGGGAGATGGGGGTATATTATTTTTTATATGTAGTGGGTGAGAATGTCCCGGATTGGGAAGAGTGGGCAGAGAAGCATTTTATGAAACAGGGATGAAGGCTTAATTTAAATCCCAAGCACCAGTTCTTGAACAATACTAAAATTTAAATTTCAAATTGTATAAATATAACATAGTTACCCGTGTGTCTGCGCCGGGATGGATGCGGGAGGGGGGACTAACCTGTCTTTCTTTTTTAATCTTGCCGTATTCGTATGATATAATTCCGCTATGAAGGTCGCAGAAATCGGGGAATTCGGGCTGATCGGTCGGCTGGCAAAAATGGCGCGGCATGCAGAAAACAAGTATGCAGAAGACAAGCAACAAGAAGCCTGGAAACAGTTGATCACCGGTATCGGTGATGATGCTGCCGCCTACTTCGCCAATAATGAGGTTCAGCTAGCCACTGTCGATTCGCTGGTGCAGGATGTGCATTTTTCATTGGATTACATGTCCTGGCGGGAACTGGGCTGGAAATCGTTGGCGGTAAACCTGAGCGACATTGCCGCGATGGGCGGGTTTCCCCGTTATGCGCTGGTTTCGTTAGGACTGCCGGGCACCACGCAGGTTGAAAATGTCACTGAACTTTACCGGGGGATGTTGGACATCGCCGGGAAATTCGGGGTGATGGTGGCGGGCGGGGATACGGTGAGTGCGCCGGTAGTTTTTATCAGCGTGACGTTGCTGGGCAGCGGCGGCGATAAAAAGAGAGGTATGCTGAGACGTTCGGCGGCGAAAGCAGGGGATCAGATCGCGGTGACCAATTACCTGGGAGGATCCTCCGCAGGGCTGGAAATGCTGAGCAAAGGCCTGAAATTTAAACCGAAATTCGCTAAACCATTAAAGCAGTCGCATTTGATGCCAAACCCGCGGGTTGCCGAAGGGCAATTGCTGGTGGAAAAGGGCGTGAAATGCGGCATGGATATCAGCGACGGTTTGATCGGGGATCTGACGCATATCTGCCAGGAAAGTAAGGTCGGCGCACAGATAAATATCGACCTTGTGCCGGTGTTACCCGCAGTCAAGGAGTGTTTTGGGGACAAAGCGCTGGAGCTGGCGATGACCGGTGGAGAAGACTACGAGTTGCTTTTTACGGCTAATACAGCAGTTATGAACAGGGTGAAAAAGGCGATCAAATGTCCGGTGACGGTGGTGGGAGAAATCACATCGGAAAAGGCCGGAAAGGTGAGTTTAATTGACGGTAAAGGGAGATTAATTAATAATAAAAAAACGGGGTGGGATCATTTTGGGGGTTAATGAGTACATTTTGACTGAAGGTCNNTTTCGTCTTCGGACTCAATTGTGAGTGACGATTGATGAGTAGTGAGAAAGCAGGGGGACTAGATACTTCGCTATTTTATCGCGGGGAACAGGAAATCGATGGGCTCAGTATGACAAAGTGGGCAGTTGCGAGTGGTGAGCTTTTTTAGGAGCTACACCACCCTGAGATTGCTTCAGGTACTAACGTAACTTCGCAATGACAAATGAGGTATGAGTTGTGAGTTACGACTACATGAAGGAGAGAACTAGATACTTCGCACATGTTTGTAGAGAATAACAAAACGGAGGGCTCAGTATGACAAGTGGGCAGTTGTGGGATATGAGCGAAATAATCAAGTACCACCTTCAGCCCGTCTCCGTAAATAGCGAGGAAATCATTTTTTCATTATCAACGCTAAAAAAATTCTCCCTCAATCCCTCCTTAAAAAGGAGGGAGGCTCCACATCATTTCTCATCAAGACTAGAGAGAATATTGACAGGAAAATGACAATATGAGTAATTTGAAACTGGTGACACACAGCGCGGAAGAGACGCAGAAGTTGGGCGTGAGTATCGGCAAGTTGGCAGAGCCGGGGGACATTTATCTGTTGATCGGGGACCTGGGGGCGGGTAAAACGTGTCTGACGCAGGGGATTGCCTACGGTCTGGATATCCACGAATACACGCTGAGTCCTTCCTTTGTCATCATGCGGGAATTGCACGGGCGCCTGCCGCTTTACCATATGGACTTCTACCGCCTGGATAACATTGCGGAAATCAGCGATCTCGGATTGGATGATTATCTCTTCGGCCAGGGAGTATGCGTGATCGAATGGGCGAACAAGGGTTTGACCGTTTTGCCGGAAGACCATCTATTGATCGGGATCGATTATATTTCAGATACCGAACGCAGTTTTGTGATCGAGCCGAGGGGCGAGCGTTACGTCCGGATGCTGACACAACTGAAGGAAGTGAATTCATGTCCGCAGGATTAAAACAGGTGTTACTGGGGATCGATACTTCAACGGAGACAGCAAGCCTGGCGCTGGCGCAAGATAAGATCGTGCTGGCGGAACTGACCTGGCGTTCGAAGCAAAACCACACTACGCAATTGTTGCCCAATTTGAACCGGCTGTTTGGGTTAACCGGCATCACGGCAAAAGACCTGACCGCGGTCGTGGTGGCACAGGGGCCGGGCAGTTTTAACGGATTGAGAGTGGGGGTGAGCGCGGCAAAAGGGTTGGCGTTCAGCCTGGGAATACCGATCGTCGGCATTAACAGTCTGGAAGTGGCGGCGTATCAATACGCGGAAACCGGATTGCCGGTTTGCGCTATTTTCAATGCAGGCCGGAGCGAAGTGGCCACAGCGACCTACCAGAAAAAGTACGGTAAGTGGCAGCAACTGGTGAAAGCGGATATCGTGACGGTGGAGCACCTCTGCAAACACACGACGAAAAAGACCATGTTTTGCGGCGAGTTTTTACCGGCAGTGGCCGCGCAAATCAAAGAGCTGCTGAAAGCAAAAGCGGTGATGCCGCCGCAGATACCGGATTTCAAGCGCGCGAGTTTTCTGGTGGAACTGGGGCAGCAGCGGCTGAACGCAGGGGACATCGATAATTCCGTGACGTTGCAGCCAATCTATCTACGGCGTCCGCCGATCGGGGCGCCGAAGAAAGAGTAAGCTGGAGGATCAATTTGATTCTTATGTGCCGATGACCGTGGGGAAAATGACCAGTGGGTAGTTGTATGTGATTACCAATTAATTCCCTTTGCTCTGGATTTCAGCCAAGAGCTTATGCACTTCGTTAGCATTGGGAATATCATAGAAAGCGAGCTGATTATTATAGAACGGCATTATTTCCATACCCGTATTTCCATAAAACTGTCCGCCATTGAAAAACATTGATTGATTCCCGCCAAAAGTCAGTGTGCCAATACCATCCGCGCGTATACGTTTGCTAATCCCATTGAGTAATCTAATGTTAAATTCCTGAAATTGGTGTCCGAAACCTAAAGAAACGGAGAGTATCCTCCGATTAGTGACAGCGTAAAATGTTCTGCGTTTTTTCCACTTTTTAAAAATGAAGCGTCCGAATATGAAGTATAGTCCGACAATTACAAAAACGCTACCAAACAATGGGAACATTACCTTCATCGGGAAAGGAGCACCGGTGGGGCTCATCGTTGTTAATACCTCCGCCTCCCAAAAGATCGCAAATCCTCCCCATAGCAAGCTAAAGGGAACTAAGAAAAAATCCATTGGAGTAAAAATAATATTTGGGTCAGGTTGGCCGGACCACAGGATTTTCTCATCTTTTAACAAGTATTCCTGAAATACCTGATTGATGTCTGAATTCTGCATGAGTTTTAGTATATTACATTTTTCTGTTTACCACAAGACTATGATTGATTCCAGAATGGCAGAATCATCTGGCGTTTTGTTTATTTTCTTCCAAAGATAATATAATAGTCACTTTAACGCTGATTTATATTCTATACACAAATCCAGACTTAGAATGAAGCTTTGGCAATACTTGTGGTATATTGACATATATATGTTATTATGTTACTATACTACGAGTTGAGGAGATGTAACATGACTACCTTAAACAAACGTACCACAATATATCTGGAGCCCGAATTACATAAAGCTTTACGTCTTAAAGCGGTTACTTACTCCAAGACCGTTACGGAACTGATCAATGATGCGGTCAGGGAATCTTTAGCAGCAGACGCTGAGGATAAGGCGGCCATCCTGGTGAGAGAGAAAGAACCATCAATTAGTTATGACGAGATGGTCAGAAGACTAAAGCAAGATGGGCTTTTATAAAAAGTTGAATACATGTAGATTTCCGGTTAAGTTAGATAATCACAACGGCCCCTCACTCTAACTCTCTCCCGCTTCGTAGGGAGAAGATTGGCATTAATTTAAACCTCAGGGAAATTCCTGTTCACCCGCGATCAGAGGGATTCCGTATCAACTTCACAACGCACTTGATTTGGCAAGTTCTGAATCTCCGTTATTTCTGTGTCAAGGATGGTTACCAATTGGAATGGCATCAACAGTTTAAATATGATGCGATAAAGCCGCTGATAGAGTCCGGTAATGAAGCGGTGAGGTATTTCACCCGGCGGGATTTGCTGGGCGAAAATGCCGGACCAATTGATGTCATTTGGAAGTTGAAGTCCCCGCAAGTTTTGCTGAAAAAACAGCAGCCGGTGGGATATTGGATTTACCCCGGCAAGAATGAAGATTATTACCTGCCGGCGACGTTCAAGCAGTTGCAAGCACTGGTTTATCAGTAAGGTTTTGATAACAGTCATCCGGCGATCGCGGGCGGCTGCGAATATTTGTTTTCCTGCCAGACGGAAGAGGGGGATATCCGGGGCTTTATCGGGAACCAGTACGCGCCTTATTACACCGGCATCGTGACGGCGCTGCTGATCCAGGCCGGATATGCGGACGACCAGCGTATAGATAAAGCGATTCGGTGGTTGATCGAAATGAGACAAAATGACGGCGGCTGGGTAATCGGCAGCCCCGGTTTGGCGGGCATGACGTGGAGTGATGTCATTAAACTGACGTCAGACAAAAACGCGGAGACAATAAAAGCCTTTGACAAAACGCAGCCGTTTTCCCATGCGGGGACAGGGATGGTGATCCGGGCATTTGCCGCGCATCGGCAATACCGGAAATCGCCGGAAGCATTAAAAGCGGCACAGCTGCTAAAATCGCATTTTTTCAAAGAGGATAATTACAACTCATATAAGGCAGCAGACCACTGGGTCAGATTCGAGTTTCCGTTCTGGTGGAACAATTTACCAGCGGCAATGGATTCGTTATCGTTGATTGGAATACCGCCGGCAGATAAAGATATTAAAAACGCGCTGGATTGGTTCAAGACGAACCAGCAGGAAAGCGGGCTGTGGAAAATATCTTATTCCAAAATCCATAAAGAGCCGGAAAATAAAAATAGCGAGGAGGAGAGGCTGTGGATCTCGCTGGCGATATGCCGAATTTTCCGGAGATATTACGGCTAGCGAATGGGGACGGGCATGGAAATATCAACTGAGGCACTGGTAAAAAATTACGGGCAGATGGTATCCGCCGTTTGCCGGCGGATGGTGCAGGACCCGCAATTGGCCGAGGATGCATCGCAGCAGGTTTGGCTGGAGATCATCAAGGCGCTGCCGGGGTTCAGGGGCGAGGCGAAGATCTCGACGTGGATTTATTCAATTACCCGCCGGGTGGTTTTGGAATTCGCGATCAATGAGCGGCAATATTCCACCAGGTTTTTGCGCGGGTATTTCCGGGGCGATGATCTGCCCGCGCCGCTCCAGTATGACGCGGAGCGCGACCTGTGGGTGCGGGAGATGTGTGACAAATGTTTAACGGGGATGCTGCACTGCCTGGATAATGAATCGCGGCTGACCTATGTGTTCAAAGATGTGGTTCAGCTTGATTATGGGGAGATCGCGAAAATCCAGGAAATGAATGAGCAGACGATCCGGCAGATAGTGTCCCGGACGCGCAGAAAATTACGTAGTTTTTTGAAAGACGAGTGCGCGTTAGTGAATCCGTTCGGTTCCTGTCACTGCCGGATGAAGAAGTATGTGGAAGAGATAAATCTGCCGCAAGAATATGAGAAGTTGCGTTCGATCGCACGGTCGGTGAATGTTTTCAGGGATTCGGAGAAGGTTTTACCGGGGAAAAATTACTGGCTGGGACATCTTGATTAAACCCAAATATCGAAATCCTGAATCCTAAATAAATAATAATATCAAAATTTCAAAAATTTAAGATAATATACCAAAAAGTTGTGAGCGATTCGGCAGTTATGAAATCCGGTGGTAATGCCTGCTATAGAGATTGCAGTATTGCTTGCCTGAGGCAGACTCCTCGCAAGGGTAAATGGCGATTAAAGATGACAGGCAGGGACGCCTGTTCTACCATTAAAAAATAGTTGAACATATTAAGCCAAGTTGTCACAAATCCATTTTTCCCTCCACTAATTATATTGGAGCACAAAATTCAGGAGGAAAAATGGACACGACGAAACAGGTTCAATTGTTACAAATGGCTTACGCGGGGGCATTGGCGGATACGGTGCTGCAGTTCAGCAAAGAGGGTGTATTGGACTGCGTTATCGAGCGGAAGCACGCTGAACAGTTAGCGACCGGCAAGATGCGGCTGGGGTCATTCGGGATAACGAAACCGGAAGATGTATTCCTTAATTTGTCAGAGATATTCGGCTGTGCACAATGGGAGATCAGCGGCAGTACCGCGGAGGGGTTTGTGGCACAGAACAGCGTGTGCAAACTATGCGCAATTGCCAGGAGAATCGGCGCGCCGAGTCCGTGCCGTTTATATTGTCTGGACCCGATGGAAGGCCTATTGAAAGCGGTGAAGCCGGATGCGGTGTATATGGTGGAAGAGACGTTGTGGGAAGCGAAGAAGTGCGTGGTGAGGGTGAGTGGAATCTAAGCAAGGCTGGGTTTCGGTTGCGACCGAAAGTATTTCGCCTTAAAAGACTCAAAATGGAACTAGCAGGTAGAGAGTAGCGAAATATATAGTTTTTAAGAGGCGAATCAACACACTCAAATACTAGATGCTTCGCTCCATAAACGGTGATTCATTATAATCGTGGGCTCAGCATGACAAGCGGGCGGGTGCTGTTAATGTACAGTGAAAATCAGGCTGGGTGAGAAAATCGTCAAGTATAATCATCTAGATCCCGGCCTTCGCCGGGATGGATGGTGGATTGTAGCTTTTCGCGAAAGGGGGAATGGGTTTGATCCGAGAATCCAGTTAATTTCGGACTGCCTTTGGATGGCTTTTTATTACCGCGGCATGGTAGCTAACAAAGCGGTGAGAACCTGATGGCCGGCGGCATAGAGAGGGGTAAATGTGTTTTTACGCAATTCGGTTTCAACTGCCTCGCAGGTAAAGATACCGGAGGGTGTCAAGGCATAAAACCGGACTTTGCCCAATTCCGGTAGAGGATAAGCGGTAGTTGCAGTCATTTTATCGATGTATCTGGCGGAAGTTGCTACGAACTTCAGTGCGGCATTACGGACGTTTTCATGGCTGATACCGCTGATCACACCGCCGCCGGCGCTGGTATAAAAGCTGGCATCGCCGGAGATAAACGCGACGATGGTGGCATTGCCTTGCTGTAAGCAAATGTCCATGAGTATGCCGTAAGGCGCTTTGGCGCCGGGTGAAATAATCACGCCGACATTGACGGGAGTTGTTTTAAAGGCCAGTTGGCGCAATGCCAGATAGGCTTCCAGTTTTGCCTGCGGGGATTTTGATTGTCCGTTGTCTTGATACATGTCAATATGTCTGCGGTCTCACGGAGGAGGCGGTATATTTACCAGTTAGAAAACGGGGGCAACCAGGTCTTGATGATGACAGGAACGGCCGGGTTAAACACGATGAAAATGGCCAGATGGAGCAATAACCACGCGGGGATAAAGATATAGGCGGCCCGTTGTAAAGGCGTGATCCGGTTGGTTACCAGCCGGCGGGCTTGTAACTTGTCCAGCCAGTCGGAAACGGCCATGGCAATACCGATGCAAATAGCGGGCGTCGTGGCGAGGAAATAAAAGACAAAAGCGACGCGGTTCCCGACCGTCGACCCCAATAAGTTGATAGTAAAAGGCGCAGATACAGGGAACCAGAAAAGGTAAGTAGAAATGAACCAGAGGACAATAAAAGCGGCAATGGGGCTCTTTTTTACGGCGATAAAGGCTTTATAGATCATGTAACAAATCGTCGGGACAATCAGAATTTGAATGGTACTGCTGATGAACGAGATGTACTGCGGGTCATAGGAATAAACGATCGAGGGAACATTGTAAGTGTCTTTGAGGGCAACAAACTGCGGGTAGATCCACGTCCAGGGACGGCTGGATATCGATAGTTTGGGGGCCGGATTGGTTGCGTTGGGGGTAAACATATTGGCAGCGGTGCCGGAAAACATTTCGTTAATGCGAATGATGGGATTTTCCACGCTGCCTTTGATAAAGATATCAAAAAATACGAGAAACACCACGAACGAGATTGCCGCAACCACCAATGAGGCGGAGAAAGATTTCCACTTGTCTTTGCGGTAGATCGCCCAGTGG
Source organism: Dehalococcoidia bacterium (assembly GCA_003153075.1). The sequence continues at coordinate 15,651 of PMBW01000017.1, forward strand.
ACGAAAATGGCGAAAAAGATCAGCACCCCGACCAGCTTGCAATTGGCGCTGAGCGCAACAAAGATACCCATCCAAATGTATTTTTCATCGAAGTAACAGAGAATAGCGGCCAGCATAAAAGTAACCATATAGACATCGAGCAAAGCCAGACCGGAATGAACAAAGGTCATGTCCTCGAAGGCAAAGAGGAAGGTGGCGATCATGGTGATCTTCCAGGAGAATTTCAGCTTGANNGCACTGGTGCCGCCGAATTCGCGCTGGACAGTGATCTGATTAAGGCCCGGATTGATGCCCTTGACTTCCATCTGTTCCGATTCAATTCTGATGGTTGTGCCGATTTTAATCAGGGAGGCATCGCTGACGTCGATGGTGGTATCGTTGTCTTTGTCACCACCCAGGTATTGATAAGTTTTGACGCCGGTATCGTGTTCGGGGGTTTTAAATCCATTGAAGATATATTCCCCGGCCAATATAAAGATCTTGGCGAGGGGCGGATGTTCAGGACGCATTTCGCCGGTGCCGCTGATAATAGAGCGGACATCGCCGACATACCAGATCTCATCCCAAACGATGGTGGGAGGGTGCACAATGGCCATGAAATGTAAAATCAGCGTGACCAGGACGATGGCGAAAAGGCCCAGGTGCTTCCAATGTAAAAAGCGCTGCCAGCGAGTTAAAGGAACCGCCGGCGGAGTAACTTCCGGCGGCGGTTCCGATAGCACTTCGGTGTTTGCAATTTCCTGTACGGCTTCCGGCGCAATATCCTGCGCAGGTTCCGCTGTAACTTCCGGTTTCATTTCAGGCATCATTTATAATGTCTTTCCGGGACAACTTATTTTGCCGGTTCTTTGGGCAGGGCTTTCAGNNCGGATTTTTTGGCGTAAGCCATTAAGTCCTGGCCGAGTTTCAGATTGAGGCTCAACTCCGGTTCCTTGAAGTGAGCGCTGCGGCGGCGGACATCGTGCTCCGTCATTTTTTCAAGGGGGTAAGGAATGCCGGTGAGCAGACCCTGCTGTAATGAGCTGTAGGTAATAATACCGATATTATTTTTCGCGCAATAATCCAGGATGCCGCTTTCGACACCGCGTTCGAGCATGCTGTAGGGCGGTTCCAGGAAAGTAACGGGAGCGACCGGTTTGATCATTTCCATCTGTTCGACGGAGAAGTTGGAGACGCCGATCTCGCCGACTTTGCCTTCTTTTTTCAATTCGGCAAGCGCTTCCCAGCCTTCCTCGACATATTCGATGGGGAAAGGCCAGTGGATCATGTACATATCAAAAAAGTCGACGCCCAGTCTCTTCATGCTCATTTCGCACTGCATGCGCACGCGTTCGCGATCAAGACGCATGACCGGGGTACCATCAGGTTTCCACATGAATAAGGCTTTGGTAGCAATAATGGGTTTCTTTTTGAGGGTTTTGAGAGCTTTGCCGACGGCTTCTTCGGCGTGACCGATGCCGTAGATAGGAGCGCAGTCGATCCAGTTGATGCCGAGTTCCAGACCGCGATAAATGGTATTGGCAGACTCCTTATCATCCTGCGGCCCCCAGCCGAATCGATCGGTGTTGGCATAAGGCCAGGTGCCGATGCCGACGGTGGAGAGGTTAAGAGATGTGGAACCAAGTTTTCTTGTTTTCAAAGTACGATCTCCTTTTTAAAAATTATCGGTAATAATATAAGAAAGGCTTGACGACGCCTTTATGCTGCGATGGTTTTTAATCAGTCATGATATTAATGACTCGATTATAGTAGCTCAGGCAGCCGGTTGTCAATTATAAGGGGAGACATGAGCAGCCGGTTTTGAGTAGTGAGTAATGAGTAATGAGTAA
>PMBW01000306.1:0-1519 GCA_003153075.1 Dehalococcoidia bacterium
TTTCAATACTTACACGGGTAGCTTCCAAAATTGTGAAGAATTAAACTCCACTGTAAGGGTTTAACCTGGTATATTGTCTATCAAATACATGATCCCGAGCGTTGCTTCCCAGGCATTAAAGCAAACCAGACTGCTGATAAAGCAAGTGCTCACAAATAGAAAGCGGGACAAACAGATAAATCCCTCCTGACCTGAGGCTGNNCCCCTCACTCTAAATCTCTCCCGCTTCGTAGGGAGAGAAGATTGGCATTAATGTAAACTTCAGAGAAATTTCTATTCACCCGCGGTTGCAAGTAAAGCATATACTTCACAACGCATTCGATTTGGCACTCTGAGAGATTTCAGACAGTCTCAGAGAGATGACGCTTAACATCGAAAAGAGTGAAATAAACTTTAATTCAGCAGTCCGCTTCGGGAGATTATGGATCTTGCGCCGGGATTAATTTATACGATAAGGTTTAGACAGCCTGCGTTATTACGATTGACGATACCGCCACCACATCGCATTGATCCTATGGGCGGAAAGAGCGTAGACCTGTGGCAAGAACCACAGGAAGTTTTAAAAGCTGATAAAAATACAGATTCCGGAAAACGCACGCCTGTTAGCGCCATTAAAAAAGGATAAAAGACCGGCAACAAAGGAAAAATAAACGGGGTGGCGACCGCCATGGCGGTTGCCACCCCGTTCTATCACAGTGGGATCCAGTTAATTTATCTGGAATGTATATTCGTAGACAGGAACCACATCTCCATTCACCTTAATTATCGGATTGTAACGGATCATTGACACCACCACGTTATACTTTGCGCTGTCTCTTAATGTCTGGGCGTATGTTAAAATATCCGCGGTGCTGGCCGCGATACCAACCACGGTCTTTGTATCGCTGTGCATCAATCCGGTGATACTCACCGCATCCTGTTTCTTTGCTACAATCTGGTGCACATTGGTATTCGTAGTTAGCCGTGAATTAGAAACAGCAGTCAGTTTTTTCGTAAACACGCTCGCGGCATCAACGATCGGTTGAATCTGGGATTGCGTTATCCGATTTTGCTCCGTAAGTGTTGCGACCGCTTTATTATTCACTGTAATCTGGTTCTGCGTCGCGGTTAATTTGATTTCCAACAATTTGATGTCATTCTTGGTAGTCTGCCAGGTATTCCACATCAGGTAAACAATAGCAATGCCGGCGACTGCCACCACCGGGACAATAATCCGGTAAGGATTAACCGGCTGCGGTAAGGCTGAAGACGGTAAGGCATTCAGATTTACCAGCGAGTAGTTACCGGCTTCTTTTTCCAGTGCCAATTCTTTAGAGGCCAGGCCAAGATTAATGATGAATTCACTGGCCGGGAAATTTTCCGGATATTCAATCACACTGGGTAATACCGCAACCTGAGAGTTTAACTTGCCCACCAACGCGGGCCAGGATGCTGAAGCATTTACCAGGTCACCCGAGACGAACACCGGCACATCGGAGCCGATGGGGCTCTGCTGATGGCTGGAGTTGTAAAATGCCAC
>PMBW01000306.1:1526-4754 GCA_003153075.1 Dehalococcoidia bacterium
ATGATCGCCCGCGGCTCATTCACAGATTGACACAGCGCCAGCGGCGCCAGGTCAAGCACGCGCGGATTAACACCGGCCAGCCGCATGGTTCTGACAAGAACATCGGTGGTTTTTTTCGGGAAAGCGGCAACAAACACGCGAATTTCGGAAGCATTTCCGGGGATGCGTTGGTAAGCCAGATATAATTCGTTCAAAGATACCGGCAATACCCTCCCTGCCTCACGGCGCACTGCTTCAGGCAGCAGGTTCTCACCGATTACCGGCAGCGAAAGTACACGGTACAAAGAATCCCGTCCGCTCAAACCAACGATAACCTTGCCTTTCCCGCTGAGCAGTTCGGTACCTTTGGTCTTTTTAATAGTGGCAAACATCTCCCTGATTTTCTCCGCCACTTTGTTTTCGTTTACAATAATGCCGTCTTTTACCAATCCGGCATCAAGCGATGTAGTAGCCCAACGTTCGACTTTTCGGCCTTTAGCCACAAGCAACTTAATATGAGTATCTTCTAAATATAGAGCCATCACCTTTTCTGCCATTAGTTTACGCCCCCTTCTTATAAGTCCAAATATCGATGTTGATTACTGCCTGGGCTACATCATAGTTAACTTGTTGGATCACCCTTTGCAGATCAACACCTGCCAGCGCGGCGTACTTGGTTTCGACTAACTCGGAAATCTGATCTTGATCCAGGTCTTTTGTTTCCGCATCTGTCAGTTGTGACCTGACAAGATCTTTGATCGCGTTTATTTTCTCCAGGATCTGATCATCTGTCATTGGCTTGGGCTCGGAGATATTCACCGATTGAATCACCGCGGTATCGAAATCTTTGCTGTTGGCAATTTTATCAAGAAAAGCCAGAAGTGCCGCGACATTCGCGTTATTAAACGCAATCTCATCCGCGGGAGCGGTGAAAATTTTTTCCGGGAGTTTAGCATGGACGTTAATACTAAATGAAGCGACTTGGTATAGAATATCTCCCTCTTTCCTATCCGTCGATGCGGTGGCGCCCACTTCGGCTGTCAGTATCTTGGTATCATCCGCAAAACCAATTAAAAGCCGGTCGTATTCAATGCTTTCCGCGGAAGACCGGAAGTTCACTTTGGCCAACGCGGCCTTGGCACTGGCAAGCTGGGCTGCTAATGTGGCCGCTTCTTTTTCCTTGGCCGTTTTATCTGCCAGGGCTTTATTTGAGATTGCCTGATTCCGGCTGATGGAGGCATTTAAATCTGCGGGCTTTTTACTGTCCTGGGCATTGGCGTAGTAAAGATATCCCCCTGCCGCAACAAAGACGACAATCAGAACTACCAAGATCAATTGCAATATCCTGTTTGATTTCATCTGACCAATTCCTTTTTTTCAATTTGCCAGGTTAATACTATACGTGGCATCCCTTCCCTACCCATTTCCCAATTGACCGTAAATACCATACATGGCAGAAACCATTGCTACAACGATAAAACCTACCACAACCGCCAAACCGATTGTCAGCGCGGGCTGTAATAAACCGGTAGCAGCCATCGTCTTATCGTCCGCATCAGCTTCGTAACTCTCGGCCACCGTTGTCAATGTATTGCCCAGGTTACCGGTTTTTTCTCCGACTGAGACCATTTGCACCATCAACGGCAGAAAGATCTCCCGCTTCGCCATTGGCTGCGCCAGTCCTTCGCCGCCCAGCATATCCTGTTTAACATCGGTGAGCGCCTGACTGACAATCTTGTTACCGGCGCTCTGAATGCACATTGTGATGATATCGGGCAGAGGTAAACCAACCTTGATCAACATCGCGATCGTCCGGCAAGCGCGGGAAAGTTCATTCAGCAGTATGATCGGGCCGATTACCGGTAAGCGCAGCATCAGCCTGTCCCACCAAATTTTTCCATTGGGGGTCCGGGTATAAGCAACAACACCGACGATAATGGCAGCTAACACCACCAGTATGTAAATACCATACTTGGCGGCGCCTTTTGCCATGTCCATCATCAATTGAGTGATCGCAGGGATCTTAGCTCCTAAACCGGCATAAAGACCCGTAAAAGTGGGCATGACAAAAAATACCAGCACCGCCACCACCACTACAGCCACCACCAATACCACGATCGGATAGGTCATGGCGCTCTTGATCTTTTTTGTCGCCGCCGAGGTTCTTTCCATGTAATCTGCCATTCGTTTTAAAACTGTATCCAGATTACCGCTTTGTTCACCGGCGGCGATGGTACGGCAGTACATGGTCGAAAATACCTTGGGGAATTTGGCCAACGCCCCGGAGAAAGAGCTGCCGCCGCGCAGGTCGGCGATAATTTCTTCCAGCATTTTCCGGAAGTATTTATTCGATGCCTGAGACCTGAACAAATCCATGGCGGTTACGATATCAATACCCGATTCAAGGAGGATTGCCAGCTGCCGGGAAAACATGATGACTTCTTTCGGCTTAATTTGCGCCGAGAAAGAAAAATCCAACGATTTAGTCAGTTTGCCCAGAGAGCCGAGCGATTTGATATTGAGCACCTGGTAACCCATCGTGCCCAATTGTCCGACCGCTTTTTCCTCATCGGGGGCAGCAAGTCGGCCTTTGATTATTTTCTTTTCGGTATTGTATGCAACATATTGAAATTCCATTTTTTACCTCAATTTAAGCTAATCGACTGAATAAGCGCTGCGTAGCACTTCGGAGGGAGTAGTGATGCCGGCTTGCACCTTCAGCATACCGTCTTTTAACAATGAAACCATGCCTTCGCTAATTGCTTTAGTCCGTATTTCATTGCTATTGGAATTATTGACAACCATTTTTCTGATGCTATCGGTCATCCTCAGAATTTCAAAAATACCTGTTCGGCCGAGATACCCCGTGTAAGAGCATTGTTCACAGCCAACGCCGTATTCGAACTCCGTTCTTTTCTCCCCGGTTGCTTTTTCATAGGCCATTTGTTCTGATAAAGGCGCCTCTAAAAGTCTGCCGCAATCCGGGCAAACACGCCGCACCATTCTTTGCGCTACAACGCCGATAACCGAGGTAGCGATTAAAAACGGTTCTACTTTCAAATCGATCAGACGTGCGACGGTTGTGGCGGCATCGTTCGCATGGACGGAGGACAATATCAAGTGACCGGTCAAAGCCGCTTGGGTGGCAATGTTGGCCGTTTCACCGTCACGGATCTCACCGACGAGGACAATATTCGGGTCGAGACGCAGGATTGACCGCAGACCGGCTGCGAAGGTAATACCGGCCTG
>PMBW01000108.1 GCA_003153075.1 Dehalococcoidia bacterium
CGATCGAGGAAAAGAAGCTGGGCAATAATCAAGTTCGCAACCTGGTCATTGATCGGGGTTCCCAGAAAAATAATGCGTTCCCGTAACAATAATGAATAGATGTCAAAGGCGCGTTCGCCCCTGGCGCCGGTCTCGATAACCATCGGGATGACGTTCATTGGATCCATGTTCATGTTTAAGCCTCCTTCTTTGCTTCCTTTTCGCTCTGCGCAATTTCTATTAATTTTTGAATTGTCTTGCGGGCAACCAACGTATCTTCAATAGATTCGTGATTACGCTGCGATTCCAGCGCTTTTCTGAGTTCGTCTTTATCACCGGTAGAGGTCTGCACCATTTCTTCGATCTCGGCATGGATTTCCTCGTGCTCAACGGTAATCTTCTCCAATTCGGAGATCTTGCCGACAACCAGCGACTCCGCCACGCGTTTGGTGGATGCCGGTCTCAGTTCTTCCCGTAACTGGTCGACGGTCTTGTTAATGCTCTTGAGGTATTCATCAATATTCTGACCGGAGTTCTGCAGGTAACGCAGGCTACGTTCCAGCGAGCGTTCAACTTCCATGTCGACGAGCACCGGCGGAAATTCCACCTGACTCATCGCCGCGGCGGCTTCGATAACCCGGTCTTCAAAGTCGCGCTTGCATCTGTCCCCGACGCGCTTTTTCAGGTCGTCGGAGATCTTCTGGCGCATGGCATCGACGGTAGTGGTATCAGCAGCAACCTGTTTGGCAAACTCATCGTTTACTTCCGGTAATTTTTCGGCTTTTACTTCGATAATCTTGACTTTAAAGTTCGCTTCTTTGCCCTGAACCTCTTTTTGCGGATAATCGGCGGGGTACGGCAGGGTAAATACTTTTTCTTCGCCCTTTTTCACGCCAACCAACTGCTCGGAGAATCCCGGAGCCGGAGAGATAACGCCCGCGATAACCTGATACTGGACGCCTTTCTGATTGATAAAAGGTTCGCCTTTCAGGGTACTCTCGACGTCAATGGTAACCAGGTCGCTTAATTCTACCGCGCGGTCCGCCGGTTCCCAGGTGGCATGTTGATGGCGCAACTGGTCAACGACGGAATTGATCATTTCATCGGTCACTTCGATCGGATTCGGTTTCAGGTCGAGGGTTTTATAATCCCCGACATTCACGACCGGTTTAAGCGGGACAATCACTTTCAGGACGACCGGTTCTTCGCTTTCCAGCTCAAGTTGCGGTTCAGCGACAGGTTCCAAATTTTCTTCTTTGATCGCTTTCTTGTAAACATCAGGGACAAGGTCGTCCAGCATTTCGTGGAACAATTCATGTTTCCCGAAATGACGTTCGAAGACGGGCCGGGGCGCATTTCCACGGCGGAATCCGGGAATGTTTACCCGTTTAACCAGCCGGTGGTAAGCCTTCTCAGTCGCGGTTTCTACTTCGGGCGGATCGACCTCAATCTTTAAATATGCCTGACGGTTTTCTGTTTTCTCGTTAGTAACTTTCAATCTTCTCTCCGGGTATTAATTTAATCGTCGCTCAGACGTATGTGCAACTCTTTTAGCTGTTTTTCCCTGACCACGGATGGCGCTTCCAGCATCATGTCAACGGCATTCTGATTCTTGGGGAAGGCCATAACATCGCGGATACTAGTTTCACCGGCCAGCATCATGATAAAGCGGTCGATACCGATGGCAACACCGCCGTGGGGCGGGGCGCCGTATTCAAAAGCATCCAGCAAAGTACCGAATTTCAACTGAACGTCGGCATCGTCGTAACCGAGCAGGCGGAATACCTTGCGCTGCATATCGGCGTTGTGGATACGAATACTACCGCTGGAAAGCTCGACGCCGTTGCAGACAATATCGTAGTGGCGGGCGCGCACTTTCTGAGGATCAGTGTCCAGCAGCGGGATATCCTCCACCATGGGAGAGGTAAAGGGATGATGTTCCGGCGCCCAGTGCTTTTCCTCATCGTCCCACTGGAATAACGGGAAGTTCAAAACAAAGGCAATCGCCATCAGGTTGGGGTCGGCCAATTTAAGGCGGGCACCCATTTCCTTGCGGACTTCACCAAGGGATTTATCAACAACTTTGGGAGCGCCGGCTACTATCAGCAACAGGTCGCCCTGTTTGGCAGATAACAGCGCCGCGATCTGTTTGATCTGATCCAGCGTCATGTGTTTAGCGGCGACGGATTTAACCGAATCCATAGTAAGCTGACTTAGATCTCCGGCAGTTGTGCCGAGAGCAAAGGTCAGCAAGCCGCCCGCACCGTAACCCTGGGCAAATTTGTTCAATTCCTCGAGTTGATTACGGCTATACGCGGCGCAACCGGGAGCGCAAATCGCTTTAACCTTGCCGCCGCCGGCAATAACTTTGTGGAAAAGGGCAAATTCGGATTTTGCCACGATATCAGTAATATCCCGCATCTCCATCCCAAAGCGCAGATCAGGCTTGTCCGAGCCGTATTTTTCCATGGCATCTTTATAGCTGATGCGCGGGAACGGGGAGAGCACACGTTTGTCCGGTTTGACCGCCGGCACCAGTTTGGTCAGCAATTCTTCCATTAACTTGAGAATGTCCTCTTCTTCAACGAAACTCATCTCGATATCAAGCTGCGTATGTTCCGGTTGACGGTCGGCGCGGCTGTCTTCATCGCGGAAGCACTTGGCGATCTGGAAATATTTTTCGATACCGCCCACCATCAACAACTGCTTGAGCTGCTGCGGTGACTGGGGTAAGGCATAAAACTGGCCGGGATACAACCTGCTGGGCACCAGGTAATCACGCGCCCCTTCCGGGGTGCTTTTGACCAGGATGGGTGTTTCAATATCCAAAAAGCCCTTGTCGTGGAAGAAATCACGCATAAACCGGACGACATTGTCGCGCAGGATCAGGTTTTTGAGCATCCTTTCACGCCTCAGGTCGAGGTAGCGGAACTTAAGGCGGACATTTTCGTCCACCACGGAGTCCTCATTGATATAGAAAGGCGGCGTCTTGGAGGTATTGAGGATTTCCGCCTCGGAGACAATGACTTCGATTTCGCCGCTGGGTAATTTGAGATTTTCGGTACCCGCAGGACGCAGCGCTACTTCGCCGGTGACTTTGAGCACAAATTCACTGCGCGCCTGTCCGGCGATGGCATGACACTGCTTGGAGACCTGGGGATTGAAAACCACCTGGGCGATGCCGGTCCGGTCCCGTAAATCGATGAATATCAATTCGCCGTGGTCGCGGCGCCGATCGACCCAGCCTGCCAGAGTGACTTTGTTGCCTTTTAGATTCTTTTTTAGTTCACCACAATAATGAGTCTTCAGCACGTATCAACCCTCCGTGGAAGCGCTATGTTTTCAGCTTTAAGTATAACCGATAATAAGGCTAATAGGCAACCTCGGCGTTCAGTTACGAGTTGCGAGTTACCAGTGAGTAAGAACCTCAGTACCTTACCTCATCTTTGTAAACAGAGCGGGAAGCAATGGCGAGCAACATGATTTTAATTTAGAATAGCACAGAGCGCTGCTGCCACGAAACAAACGTGTCTGGTCTAAACCTTCCAACATAATTATTTCCTTTACTGTATAATATGGGCAAGTCTGTAGTGGAGATATTAATGGATTATTTTGCTTATGCCTCCAATTTGAGCCGCGAGCAAATGCGGCAGCGCTGCCCNNGGGAATGGCACGGCGGGAAAGCCAGTATTATCCCCTTCAAAGGCGCAAAAGTGGCAGGCGCTGTCTATGAAATTTCAGAGCAGGATCTAAAGAAGCTGGACCGTTTTGAAGATTATCCTAACTCTTACACGCATTTGAACGTGATGGTTTTCAATGAAGATGATGTTGCCGTGAAAGCCGTAACGTACGTAAGAGCCAGGCAGGAAGAAGTAACCAAACCGGCCCCGGAATATATTGCAATCATTAAAAAAGGCTACAAAGACTGGGAGCTGGAATAGTTGATGAAAGTCGGGTTATGTCTGGGCGGAGGCGGCTCACGCGGCTATGCGCACATCGGAGCGATCCGTGCGCTGACGGAAGCCGGGATCAGAATCGACATTGTAAACGGCACCAGTATCGGTTCGATCATCGGCGGCATGTACGCGCTTTATCAGGATGTGGATGAAATGACTGACCGCGTGAAGCAGGCAACGGCGGCAGTCAATGTCAATCATTTCAATTTGTTCCAACACTCAAAAGAGGGGACATCTTTCCTGCAGAACTGGCTGACGGAAGCAGTCTGCGACATGGCTGCCTTACGGAAATCGATCCAATCGCATAAAAACAACCTGAAAGCGCTGCGCATATTGTTCAAAGAAGCACGCTTTGAAGATACTAAAATCCCGTTCTCCGCAGTCGCAATGGATATCATGACAGGTAAAACTGTCATCATCAAAAAGGGTAAATTGATCGACGCGGTGCTAGCCTCAGCATCCATACCCGGAATATTTCCACCCGTGACCAGAGGCAAAAGGCAGCTGGTGGACGGCTACGTGCTGGCAAATATCCCGGTACCGGAACTGCGACAGCAGGGAGCGGACTTTATCATATCCATTGGACTGGTGGAAAAGCCTAATAAACAATATCAAACCGGCGTCGACCTGATCTATTACGTCGAATCGATCAAGCAGAAACAGTTGGATAAATGGGCGACCACGCAATCTGATTTCCATATCAATATCGATATGTCCAGATTTGACGCCACACATTTCGAAAACCATGAAGTCGCCATCGAACGCGGTTACAGCAGTACTCAACAAGTAATGCCCCTGCTAAAGAAAAAGCTGGAGAAAATTAATGTCTAAACCGGTCACCCTGGTGCTGGGAGGAACTGGCATTAAGGGAATTGCCAGCATCGGGGTTCTGCAGGCATTGCACAACCATGAAATTAAAATCAAGAAAATAATCGCCGCGGGTATCAGCGCACCGATCAGCGCACAGTTCGCGCTGGGAGAAGACCCGGACTTATTGACGGAAGAATTCACGCGTTTTTTTGTGGAGAACAACCGCGCACTATGGGCACTGGAACAACTGACCGGCATATTGATGAGCCGGCGGCACCGCCTGGACAATTTTTCCTACTTTTTACGGGAGCGTTTATATTGCCACGCCAATTTTCAAAGTAACGGAGTGCTAGCCTGGGAAACGGTGGAGCCGCAAATTGCCAGACTTTTTGGTGACAAATCCTTCTCCGACCTGCAAGTGCCACTGGCGGTCTCTGCGATCGACCTGAAACGCGGCAAACTGGTTTTGGTGGAAAAAGGCAGATTGCGGGACAGCCTGAAAGCCAGCATGGCATTCCCCGGTATTTTACCGCCGGTGGCATCCGGGAACATGGAACTGGTCAGCAGCACGATCTATTGCGAATTACCACTGGACGGTATTACAAAGAAGGACGCACCGGTGATCACCATTGACTTGCCCGATACCTTCAGGGGAAGAAATCCGCAAACCCTGCTGGAAGTAATTTCCATTGTCGATGACATCCGCAGCCGGTACATCAAAGAGAGACTGACGGTAAAAAGCGATTATATATTTAAATTGGAAGGGATGAAGAAATTCCGCTGGGGCGATTACCGGCAGATACCGGAAATTGTCAAACAAGCATACAAAGAAACGGATAGGCTGCTGAAAACAATATCTATCCCGTGATTTAATCTTGACCGAGGATTATGAATGTACAAAACCCTGAACATTGCTCACCGGGGATTCACCAAAGAATCCCCGGATAACACTTTGGAGGCTTTTTACGGCGCGATCAAATTAAAACTTGACGGCGTTGAATGCGACGTGCAGGAGACCGCCGACCACCGTTTTGTGATTTTCCACGATAATGAACTGGCCGGTAGAAACATCAACGACATGCCTTTGGCGGAAATACGCAAGGTGAAAATCCATGAGCACTACCAGATACCTGCGCTCGAAGAGACGCTCAACCTGTGCCATAACCATATCAAACTGATGCTGGAATTGAAACAGGTGGAGTCTCTCGACCTGTTCATGGAGATTATAAACTCCCATATGAACCCGTTTGAATTGTTCATCACCTCGTTTAATGCAAATCTAGTGAGAGAACTGGCTGATTTTGCGCCAAAGATACCGCGAGGTATATTAACAGATTCGGTGAATACAGACCCGTTAAAATTATTGGAAACAACCAAAGCTAAAATCATGCTGCCGCGGTTTGGGTACGCCGACACGGAACTGGTGAAAACATTGCACTCTAAAAATTACTCCGTCATCGTCTGGGACTGCAATAATATTTTAGATCTGAGGATGGCGCTGGACCGGGAAGCAGACGGTATTATCACAGATTCCGCTGCAGTGCTGGCGCTGGAAATGGCAAACAGGAAAAGGCTGGAGAAGTGACAATAAGACCCTCACCCCCAAACCCCACCTCCGTAAACAGCAAGGGGGAAGCGGCAGTAAGATAGAAGTATTGAGTAGTGAGCTTTGATTTGGGAGCTTGCAGAAAACAAAAGAGCCGTCCGGTACAGACGGCTCTTTTTTGAGACATTCGATCTAAGTTACTGGTAAAATTTAACGCGATATTGTTACCAGCTGACCTTCGGCCACTGCTTTACGTCGCTCACGATAGCGCCGGATGTTGTCCAACACTCGTTTCTTTTCCTCTGGTGTCATATATTTATATTTATGCCTTTCATGACGGCATTCGTCAGAGCAGAAAAATATGCGATTTTTTGGTAACGGTTTGCGGCAGACCTGACAAAGGCGGTGATTCTCATAGTAGGCCGTAATCTTAGACAGCGCATCCGACGGCCAGAGAAGGTAATCACGATTGCCGGCATCCCATTTTGCGACCGGAGAAATAACGCCATCCAGGTACAGTTCCACAATCCGGTTTCGGGGTAAACCGGACTGGCTGCACAGCTGCAAGGTCGATAAATAATCGTGATCCGTTGTGCCCAGGCCTTTTACCAGGATTTGTCTGACCCGTTCTTTACTCCTGCCGATTTTTTCTGCAATCTCTCGCATCGGCATGCCGGCACGCCGCATCTCAAAGATGGCGGTTTTACTCGCGGCATTCTTTACTTGTAATTCAGTTGCCATTCTATTCCTCCAGCCTTAAAAAGAAACTGTTTCCTCTATTTTGAGAGTTACTTCCTGCCAATTTTTGCACAAAATAAAAGATTGAGAGAATTTCCACGGCAGGACTTACGAGCCTACTCTCAATCCGTACCCGGCTTCTTAACCATTTGGACAGTAACCAGCTGCAGAACCAATCATACTACTTTGATACGACGCCACCGGCGCCGATTTTCATCCCTTTAATGAGTTTTATTCTACTTGAAACCGGTGGCCTTTCGCTGAACGAATTTTCCACCCTGATGTAAGCAATTATATCTCTATTTCTAATGTGAATCAAGAGTACTATTGGTAATAAGACAAAATAATATCGTTAACGATTTATACTTGGAATAGATTAATCATAGTATGTTTTTGAAATCGTTTGAGAAAAATAATCGAATTATCGAAGGAATTAGTTCTTAAAAAAATAATTTGGGGGGAAATAGGTAGTTTGGGTGATTACTTTTGGTAATAACCTTCAGCCGAAGAACCCGCCCGCCGATAAAAACTATACGCGTTTTGAGCCGAGTTTGACGTTGTTACCAATTATTTCTATAATATTACATTATTATTGCAATATTATTACAATATTCCGGCTCGACTTTATCGCGCTGTAAAATGCAGGCAACTTGCGTTTTAGCACATGATTTCGGAATCATTAGCCAAAAGGCGGCAGAATAATAACGTTATTTCCGTTCACTGGATTGGATAAAAATGGCGGCCGCCTCAGGATCTTTTGCGTATTGATTTCCTTTAATGTTAATGTTCGCTGAATAATTTGTGGAGATAAAGAGTGATTTTAAAAAAATTCCGCTGGTCAATTATTCTTTCGCTGGTTCTGGTGCTCTGGCTGGCATTTACCCAGGTTTGTCTAGCCGCGGGTGATTCGTTAATTGATGTTCAAAAGTACGACCGCTCTATCCAGATAATGGCGATGCTGCTGGTCGGCTTCGGTTTCCTGATGGTTTTCCTTAAAAATTATGGGCGCTCGGCGCTGACCGCAACTTTCCTCCTGGTTAGCGCCGCGATACCCTTATATCTGGTAATAGACAGCACCGGTATTTTTGGCGGCGCTACCGGTGTAGAGGTAGACAGATTCGTTTTAGCGGAGTTTGCCGCTGCCAGTCTTTTAATCTGCGCCGGGGCTTGCATGGGCAGGCTAAAGATGCACCAGTATATCGTATTGGCCGTTTTATTTATTCCACTGTATATGCTTAACCAATGGATAATCCTCGAAAATGGATTGGGGATAATCAGCCAGGGGGCTTTTCTGGATACCGGCGGTTCGATCGTAATACATACCTTTGGAGCTATATTCGGGTTGGGTGCAGCAATTGCTATAACCCACAAGAAGGAAGCGCCAACTCCAATTGAGTCTAATCATACCAGCGACCGTTTCTCAATGCTGGGCAGCATGGTGTTGTGGGTTTTCTGGCCCAGTTTCTGCGCCGCCCTGGTAGCGCCGGAACTGGTACCGTTTACAGCTGTGAATGTCGTAATTGCCCTCTGCGGTTCCACTCTGGCAACTTATATAGCGACAGTCGCTTTGAGGCGCAAGATAATGATTTCCGATATTGCCAATGCTTCGCTAGCCGGCGGCGTGGCGATCGGGGCGACCTGTGCTACGGCTAACCACCCAACGGCATTTGTAATCGGAATTTTGGCCGGGGTCATTTCCACTATCGGGTTTGCTGTCATCCAACCCAGGTTGGAGAAAACCCTGAAAATGATCGATACCTGCGGCGTTACAAATTTACATGGATGGCCGGGATTAATGGGCGGTATTGCAGCTGTGTTTGTAGTGAAAGGTCTTAATATCGGCGCTCAGTTTACGGGAATAGGAATTACGATACTAATCGCGCTTATTTCAGGCTATGTTGTCGGGCAAATAGTGTTACTCTTCGGCAGGCACAAAAAACATTATGATGATTCTGTCGAATTTGTTGACGTCCGCGAGGAGTGATACTAAACCATAAAAAAGCGATTTTGGACGGTCATGGGGAATTTGGGGGAATACATATTTCACAGGGAAAGCGAATTATTCCCGTTTTTCTTTATTAATATTGTTGTTGGCTTTTTTAATAGCGGCCCAGGTTTTGAGCCGGTCAGCGACCTGTTTTTCATAACCCAGTTCACCGGGGAAGTAAAATTTCTTGTCCTTTAAAGAATCCGGCAGGTGCTGCTGGTCGACGACGTGGCCGGGGAAATTGTGGGCGTATTTGTAGCCGTTACCATAACCGCTATCCTTCATTAATTTGGTGACAGCGTTACGAAGATGGAGCGGCACCGGTTCGTTTTTACCGTTTTTAACCTCTTTTTGAATGCCGGAATAAGCTGTATAGAGGGAATTACTCTTGGGCGCACAGGCTAGATAAACGGCGGCTTCCGCCAGGGCTAAATTACCTTCGGGCACGCCGATAAAATGCACTGCCTGCTGAGCGGCCATCGCCACCACTAACGCCTGCGGATCGGCCATACCGATATCTTCGGAAGCGGCGCGGACAAGACGGCGGGCAATGAACAGAGGATCTTCCCCGGCCTCCAACATGCGCGCCAGCCAGTAAAGAGTACCGTCCGGATCAGAATCGCGTAAAGACTTATGTAAAGCAGAAATCAGATCATAGTGCTGCTCACCAGCGCGGTCATACAGCAAAGACCGATGCTGCAGCGCATCCTCGATAACCGATAGAGTGACATGCCGCAGTCCTTGCTCATCCGGGGGTGTGGTCATGGCTGCCAATTCCAGCGCGTTTAAGGCGGTGCGGGCATCGCTATTGGAAACGGCAATCAATTGTTTGAGGGCGTTTTCGGCGATCTCCACCGGAATATTACCGATGCCTTTTTCTTTATCCTGCATAGCCCGCTGGATGATCAGATTGATCTCGTCTTCGGTCAACGGTTTCAAGGTAAAGACACGGGCACGGGACAATAACGGCGCGTTGACTTCAAACGAGGGGTTTTCGGTGGTAGCGCCGATCAAGGTGATGGTGCCGTCTTCAACGTAGGGCAAAACGGCGTCCTGCTGAGATTTGTTGAAACGGTGGATTTCATCGATGAAGAGGATGGTTTTCATCCGGTACAGTTTGCGGCGTTCCCGCGCTTCTTCGATAATGCGGCGCAGATCCGCCACACCGGCGGTGACGGCGCTGACCGAGCTGAAATGGGAAGCAGTGGTATTGGCAATAATGGTGGCCAGGGTAGTTTTACCACTGCCGGGAGGCCCCCACAGGATCATCGATGGTAATTGACCGGATTCGATGGCTTTTCTGAGCACGCGCCCTTCNNCCGACAATATGCTCCTGCCCGACAAATTCTTTAAGGGTAGTCGGACGCATCCGGGCAGCCAGCGGGGCTTCCTTCTTCTTCTGTTCTTCAAATTGTTTTTCGAACATATCCATGGTAATAAGGTTAAATTCTCCCTTAAGGTTACATGATTGATATGGAATGGGCTTTATAACTCGGAGATAATGATATCTTTGAGCTGGCGTTTGGGGACATGATGGCCTTCGTCTTTATCGCGCCAATAATCGTAACTATCGCCAGGCTGCAGGGTTTCAAGGATGATCTTCTCATTCGGTTTACCGAGGGCAACGACAAGCGTGATCTCGAACCGGGCGGGAATTTTCAATAGCTGGCGGAGCGGTTCTTTATCCACCGCACCGAGCATACAGCCGCCGAGTCCTTTTTCGACGGCGCCGAGCAGAATGGTCTGGGCGGCGATACCGGGATCGAGGCCAAAACCGGAGCCGATCTCTTTATCACCGAGGATGATAATGTAGCCTGCGGGACGTTCGCCTTCCGCCGGGCCGGGCCAGGTTTTTAACGTGCCTGCCCAATGCAGCGTGGAAAAAATAAGGGCATTGTTTTCCTTAGAACTGGAAATGATGTATTTCAGGGGCTGCCGGTTGACCCCGGAAGCAGACAAGCGCGCCAGGTCAACGAGTTCCTTTAGTGTTGTATTGCTGACGGCGACGTCCTGATAGAAACGGCGGTAACTGCGGCATTTAAGAACGAGGTCCTTGAACATTTTCAGGCTCCTTAATAATAGCTGTCAGCGTTCAGCAATCAGCTGTCAGCTTTTAGTTGAATATATTGTAGCACTAATAGTAATCAGTATAGAGCGATGAGTATCGAGTAAAACGAAGCGATGCACTCCCTCCGGGGTCGAAGTATACATAGATCGCCGCGTCCTGCGTCCTCGCGATGATGCACGGGCCAGATTCCGAATTCTCCCTTTATCCTGACCTCTCCCACAAAAGGACCAACGAATATTGAAATTATCACTCTTCCTCAATCCCTCCCTGAGAGGGAGGGAGACTACGGGAATGACAATTTGAAATATTTCGGACAGCCTCAGGTTCCAACGACCTATTTATACCGTTTCACTTCGAAGCGGTAGAGTTTGACGGGTTCTTTGGGGCCGATACCGGCTTTCATGCGACAGACGTCGAGTTGATGCTCGACAGTATCCACGCCCTCCAGATCGGGGAGCAATAGTCCGCGTTTCCAGCCGGATTCCACGATCGCGCCGTATTTTTTCGGGTCGAGGTCTTTTTCACTTTGCACCGGTTCAGGTTCTGTCAGGATATCCACACTGTATTCCAATTCCGGTAATTCGTCGGCTGTAACCTGATAAAAACGGGGGTCACCGGTAGCGGAGGCAATGGCGTTCCTGATGATTTCCTGCGCAATATCAGGTTCGGTCGGTTCGATCGTGCCGATACAGCCGCGCAATTCGTCATGTTTATGTAAAGAAACAAAAACTCCTGCTTTGCCCTTCATTTCCGGAGGAATATTTTTAGGATGCGGGACTTCGCCGCGGGAGATAAAACCTTCAACCGTCTCCCGCGCCAATCTGACCGGAGCGGATTCTTTCACCCCTTTAAAAATGATACCGGCGTAACCGACAACCGCGGAAACGTCCCCGGTAATGTCCCCGCTGGTCTGGTACCTCACCAATTCCGTTTTGACGGTGCCGAATTCTTTGGCGGCGTAGATCAATGTAGCGGCAGTGCCGTAGCCGCACATCGAAATACTGAAATCGTGGACGCGCTGCAGCAGTTCTACGGGTTCCAGTTTCAAGATAGATTCGATCGCTTGCCGGTCCTTAGTGTGGGTAACTTTTTGCGATTCGTAATGGTTCATATCGCCGGAAGCAACAATGATAACCTCTTTGCCGGTGTCTTTGATCGCTTTGGCAATGGCGACACCGATACTGCGGTAAATCGCGGCATTGGTGTGGGATAAAACAATGGGCACGAATTTAATATCCGGCTTGAAATATTGAATAAACGGCAACTGCACTTCAATGGAATGTTCCTGCAAATGGGCAACGCGATCTTCCTTGAGATGCGTAGAATTGGCCAGAATGGTTTTCGCCAGTTCTTTATCCACCTCAACATCACCAAGCGGTGTGCGCCAGGCGCCGTCGGTCAAGATACTGAAAGGCGCACCCTGACCGGTGTGGCTGGGGCCGAGAATTACACAGGTAGCTTTGAAATTGACGCGGGAAACAGTTGCCCCGACCACTGGACCGGAGTAAATATAACCCGCGTGCGGAGCATAGTAACCGATAACATCTTCTTTAACAGCCTTCTCATCCACCATCCCGCGAATCATCGCTCTCAGTTCGTCGGGAGAAGCGGGGTAGAATTGACCGGAGACGGCGGGTTCTCTAATCGTCATTGTTTTCCTCCTCGTACGAATTTGAAATTCAGGTCGGCACCGCAGAACTGACAGCGGGAATCGTTCAGACCGCAAACCCGGGTCAGATAACCCTGCCGTTCCACCACCGGTTTACCACAATTGCAGCAAACGGTGTTCTCGCTGAAATGGCCGGGCACGTTACCAAGATAGATGAATTTCAATCCCGCTTTACGTCCAATGTCGTAGGCGCGTTCCAGTGTCGCCAGCGGTGTTACCGGCAAGTCTTCAGCATGGTAATTGGGATGGAAGCGGGTGACGTGCCAGGGGGTGTGTTCACCGAGTTCTTTAACAATCCAGGCGGCAATTCCGCCAAGTTGGGCATCGTCGTCATTCATCGTGGGGACAATATTAGTAACCACTTCCAGGTGCATATTCCATTTGGTTTTAGCGCGCTGCGCCACTTCGAGGATACCGCGCCAGCTGTTGACCTTCGCCAGGTTCTGGTACAGCGTATCGGAAAAACCCTTGATATCCACCCGCCAGGCATCGAGGTAAGGACCGATCAAATCCAGCGCCTCAGGCGTGAGGTAACCATTGGTCACGTAAACAGTATAGAGATCGTTCTGTTTGGCCAGTTTGGCAGTGTCCAGCGTGTATTCAAACCACATGGAAGGCTCGTTATAAGTCCAGGCGATGCCCCCGCAATGATAGCTTTGGGCCAGATTTACGGCTTTTTGCGGCGGGATCACCTCCGAGCCTTTGAAGACATCCTTCACCATCGATATTTGCCAGTTCTGACAATGCTGGCAGTGAAAATTACAGCCCCAACTGCCGAGTGAGAAAACCTGACTTCCAGGATGAAAATGAAACAGCGGCTTTTTCTCGATGGGGTCGACGGCAACTGACGAGGCCATAGCATAATTGAGATTAAATAGAACGCCGTCTATATTCTGGTACATACCGCAGACGCCGGTCTTTTCGGGGTGGATGACGCAACGCCACTGGCAGATATTGCAGCGGACTATGGAATCGGAAAGCCTTTCAGAAAGCAGTGCTTCATGCATACACACCTCCTGTCCAGTCTCTGACATCATTATAGCACCGGGAGGTGGTTAATGTTGAGAAGGGAAATAATACTTTTCCGGTGTAAGTGGGTAGTGCCTGAATAATTAGGGGTAAAGAGAACCCACTCGAGTAATGTGATGAGTTGCGGGAAGGTGAGGAACCAGATACTTCGCTATTTTGTCTTAGGAAATAGGAAATCGATGGGCTCAGTATGACAAAGGGGGAAAATGAGTACATTTTGACTAAAGTACATCCCTTTCAACTGCGGTCGAAAGGGACCTCCGGCTTTCTTCTAAGTCAGAAAGCCTGGGAAGTATTTCGTCTTCGGACTCAATTGTGAGCGATGAGTTACCAGTTATAAGTGACTAATTGTGGGCTTGCTGAACAATTGCCCACCCTCATACGTTTGCTTCGCAGGCTTCGCAAAGTACCTTGTCCTGAGCTTCTCCGTACATTTCGACTGCGGTATATCCTTTTTTACTGCGGTTAACAATGACCTCCGATTTTCTTCTAAATCAGAAAATCTACGGAGTATTTCGTTGAAGACTCAAAAGGAACTAACCAAGTGGTGGATTGATTCGCTTCGTCCTCCGGAGGCGGATTAACAACATTGACAAAATGAAGGTATGAGTATTGCAATATCGCGACTATTCTAAAACGCAGTGCCATTGATGAAGGGATTACCCTTGCGCTCGATGCCGATAGTGCTGGCCGGGCCGTGGCCGGGGTAGACCTTAACATCATCCGGGAGGGTCATCAGTTTGGAACGGATGCTGTTCATTTCCTGGTCGTAATCAGAGCCGGGGAAATCAGCCCGTCCGATGCTGAAATTGAACAGGGTATCGCCGGTAAAAACAACGCCGTCCCCCAGCAAACAGATACCGCCGGAGGTATGCCCGGGGGTATGCAAAACCTTGAATTTCAACTTACCGACGGTAATTATATCCCCGTCCTTGAGCAGCCTGTCCGCGGGAGGCGAAGGCGGAGTGGGCGGCATAAAATCCAGGAGCCGGGGTTGTTTGAGCAGAAAAGGCGCTTCACTTTCATGAATGGCGATGACAGCGCCGGTGGCCTTTTTAACCTCGGACAGACCGCCAACATGGTCGATGTGGCTGTGCGTCAGAACGATAACCTTGATATTCAGTCCGAGCACCTTGACCTGCTTCATGATGAAACTGCCGTCGTCGCCGGGGTCGATGATCATACCTTCTTTGGTGTCTTCATCACCGACCAGATAGCAGTTAGAACCGAAATCACCCAGTTCCATTTTTCGCAGAATCATATGAAGCTCCTTGTACCGAACATATTGCTACTGATTGGATTTTACCATTGAGGGGACAGAAGCCGCAAACACTGAGGTAAAATCCAAATACCAAATAAATTCTAATATCAAATTCCCAAATTCTAAACAAACGGCGCTAGCGTATTTTTACTGCAGTCAAAAGGGACAATGTAATTCAGGCCTTGCTTAACACAGAAGATGATGTTTAGAGACTTCCCCACATTGAGATTGCTTCTGGTATGTACCATAACACCGTTATGACGATGGGCTGTTTACATTACCGAGCGGTTGATTACAAATATAGTGCGCTGTATAATCGAGTAAAAGCGCTGATTCTGATGTGCAACCGGCGGGGTAATATCCGCTGGTTATTTTTAATTAATGAGGTTTAATGTGCGTCCAAGATTACTGCTCGCGACCAATAATGCCGGTAAGGTCAAAGAATATTACAGTCTGCTGCAAGGCATCCCCTTTGACATTTTAACCCCGAAAGAAATGGGGATTGCCATGGAAGTCGAGGAAACGGGCGCCACTTACGAAGAGAATGCCCGGTTGAAAGCCTGTGCTTTGGCGAAAGCCAGCGGATTGCTGACTTTGGCCGACGACTCCGGCATCGAAGTAGACGCCTTGAATGGTGAGCCGGGGGTGATCTCCGCCCGCTATGCCGGCGAAACCGCGACCGATGCGGAACGAGTGAATTTTCTGCTGGATAAAATCAAGGAAGTGCCCAAAGAAAAACGCACCGGCTGTTACTACTGCGTGATCGCGCTAGCGCAACCGGACGGCCAAGTGGAGTACTGCACCGGCGAATGCAGGGGATTGATCGCTTTCGAGCCGTGCGGTAAAAACGGCTTTGGTTACGACCCTATTTTCTGTTTTCCGAAGTACGGTAAAACGATGGCGGAACTGCCAATCGACATAAAAAACCGTGTCAGTCACCGTGGACGGGCAGCGCAGAAAGCGCGCCTAGTACTGGAGAAAATGGCGACTAAAAACACCGGCAAAGCTTAATCCGATAGACATCTGCAAAAGTTCAGAAACATATTGG
>PMBW01000159.1 GCA_003153075.1 Dehalococcoidia bacterium
AACTGTTCCAGCACACAAATATCCGGCAGGTTCCTGTACTGCTCCGCGTAATCCATGCCGTAACCGACGATAAATTTGTCCGGCACGGTAAAACCGCGGTAATCCACCGCAACGGGAACCTTGCGCCGGGACGGTTTATCCAGCAGACAGCATAGCCTGATCGAAGCCGGTTTCTTTCTTTTCAGCCGCTCGATCAGAAAAGCCATGCTCTGCCCGCTGTCCACGATATCTTCGATGATCAGCACATCCCTGTCTTTCAGCGGCGTTTTCAACACCTGCGCCATCCTGACCTTCCCGCTGCTCGCCGTGCCGCTGCCGTAACTGGATAGTTGGACGAATTCCAGCTCCAGCGGAAAATCCAGCCGCCGCGCCAGGTCCGACAAAAAAATGACTGAGCCCTTTAGCACGCTGACCAGTAACGGTTTACGCCCGCGGTATTCCCGCGTGATTTCCTCTGCCAGCCGCTTGACAGCTGTCTCGATTTCATCGCGGGTGTAAAGCACCTGCAGGTTATACGGATTGTTCATTTTCAATGGGTCTCCTGCTCTGTGGGACGCTGCATGTGGCAGACCAGGCCCTCGGCGCAATTTTCGCATTTCTCATTTTCGAGCTGAAAAGTAGTATGCGTAATATTGAATTTCTGCGCCAGTTCGCGGTTGATCGCGGCGGTAATTTCCGCCGCGCGGCTTATCATCTGGTCTTCAATTAAAATATGCATAGAAAGGGCATAAATACCGGAGGTGATCGTCCAGACATGCAGGTCGTGCAGTTCGACCACGCCCGTGACATTTTTGATCGCCGCCGTCACCTGGTCCAGCGGAATTTGCTTGGGCACGGTCTCCAGCAGGATATCCGTCGATTCCCGCACCAGACCCACCGCCCCCCACAGGATAATGATACCGATCATCACGGCAATGATCGGGTCGATAATTTTCCAGCCGGTCGCCGCAATGACAATGCCCCCGGCGATCACCCCGACCGAGGATAACGTATCTCCCACTACATGTAAAAATGCGCCCCGGACATTCAGGTTGTCATGACGGGCGTGATGTAACAAACGTATCGTGATCAGATTTGCCGCGAGGCCGGTCACGGCTACCGCCAGCATGATCGGCGTTTTCACCGTGGGCGGACTGCGGAAACGCTGGTAAGCTTCATAAAAAATGAAAACGGCCACCAGCACCAGCGTAACCCCGTTAGCCAGCGCCGCGATGATCTCGGCCCGGTGATAACCGTATGTACGCGTAACCGTGGCCGGTTTTTTCGCCAGGTTCAGCGCGATCAGGCTCAAACCCAACGCCAGCGTGTCCACCAGCATGTGCCCGGCATCACCCANNTTCTACGGCCATAATTACCGCGATGATTATTAAAGCGATTTTTAACCCTTGACTGCCGTAATCGTGGGTGTGATTGGTCTCAGTATGGTTGTGGTTATTCATCTAATTCAATGATAACACAACGATTCAGGCAAGAAAGACATGCTGAATATCGGAATTTTATTTACTAAAGTATTATAATAGAATCCAATATAATTACAGTAGGATATTCAAAATAATTAAATGTGAACGATTTATGTTTAAACAAGGCGACGTAATTTCTTATTTAGAGATGTGTCAATATGAAGGTATTAGTCTGCAAAGAGGGATGAATTTCCATTTATGCAACAATATAAGTGTTATCCTGATGAGCTTAAGACAAAATGCCCCTTATGCAGATAGGATACAAGAAAATGGCCGTCTGCTAATTTACGAGGGACACGACGTATCCCTAAAAACTGAAACCCCAAATCCAAAGATAGTTGACCAGCCAATGTATAATCCAAGCGGAAGTTTAACTCAAAATGGTTTGTTTTATGAGGCGGCAGTAAAGTTCAAGGAACACAAAGCCAGATTTGAGTTTATCCGAGTCTATGAAAAAATTCATTCAGGAATCTGGACTTACAACGGATTGTTTAAGTTAGTCGATGCCTGGCAAGAATTAAGTAATAATAGACAAGTATTCAAATTTAAATTAGAAATGATTGGAGATAATAGTAGCAATCTAACAACAGAAATTGACATCGAACATTCGCGTGTTATACCTGCATCGGTTAAACTAGAAGTCTGGAAACGTGATAAAGGATGCTGTGTAAAATGTGGAATCCACGAAAACCTCCACTTTGATCACATTATTCCTTATTCTAAAGGTGGTTCCTCGCTAGTAGCAGCTAACATTCAATTATTATGCATAAAACATAATTTAGAGAAGAGCGATAATATTGAGTAATAGTCCAATTACTTTTTAATATTGCTATCTTCACTACCTCATTATCCTTTGATAATCCCTTCTAACACAAAAAGCACCACCCCGTCTTCTGTCAATCGCGGGATGATGCTTTTTTATAAAGGTATGATTAATCTGCTTGCTACAATTTAGTCCATTGTAAAGGGCGGGTATTTGTCGGTCATAAAAGTATAATAACCCATAACCCGGGTCGACCAGCGCATGACACCGACCGCGAAGTCGTACATCCCTTTGGGATATTTGCCCGTGAAAAGAATAGCGAACCAGGCGATGAAAGTAACAACACCAAAAGCGATGGCGAGGAAATAGAGGATGATTGCGTGCGGGATAACGAGCAGGTATCTGAAGAAAGTGGTTAACCTGGACATTTTCTCAGGATAAACAGCGCCGAAGGTGATGGGATAATTTTTTACATCAGGATTCTGTTGCGACATTTTTCCTCCTCATTTATTTCACCAATATTACTGGTGCATATGCGTGTAATTATAGTAATGTATTTGATTATTGTCAACTAGTATTTACACTGGTCTTTTCTGCATTGGTAGCTGCTTAGAAAGTCAGGGTACTTCAGGCACAGCCAAGAGATTCACGGGCCAGCGGCTTGACGGCACCGGCCTTTACTATTACAATGCCGGGTATTACGACCTGATGTTGGCAGTACATTACACCGGCCATACTTAAGAAAATCTACTATTGACGCAATTAAGGCTAACACACAGACAATTGATGGTAACTTTTTAGATCCAAGAGGCGATATAATTGAAGGAGACTCTCATATTGGCCATAAATATGGATATGAGTTTTATAAATTTAAGGCATGGGCAGAGGGTTTAAATATGACACAGCCAGAGTTTAATGACTATATGAATAATCCGGATTATTAACAAATTGAGGACCCCCTATCTGACATGAGTCAAAGATATGAAGCTCCTGCCGACGTATTTTATGGAGGGAATTGATCAGTTGACTAAAGAATTGCCTAACATTATTCGAAACGGAAATATCCTGCGCCTAAAGGAATTAATTAGGGCTGATAAACAGATTGTAAATGAAAAATTCAAAGCCAATCAAACGCCGTTGATGGAAGCTATTATTTTTAAACAGGAAGAAATCGCTAAATTACTGGTAGAAAACGGAGCTGATGTAAATGCCCAGGATGATAAAGGATGGAGTGCATTACATTTTGCCGCTCAATCTTATCTTCCAAACACAATAAAATTACTGATAACTAAAAAGGCAGACATCGATCCGCAAGACGCTTGGGGGAATACGCCGTTGCTTCGAGCTATATATAACTCAAACAACGGGGAGACTATTCGCTTATTGTTGGAGGCAGGAGCTGACCGTAATAAAAAAAATAATTATGGTCATTCGCCTTTAGAAATGGCGGAAATATTGGATGATACAAGTATAATCCAATATTTTAAGATTAACACAAATTAAGCAACTCTCCAAGAAGGTTGTCCACGCTCAAAGCTAAGTCTGCCCAGGAATCATTCTACGGCAGTTATCTGCTGCGGAGAATCGATCAGGCCGTGGACTTCTCATTCGTTAATGACCTCGTCAGGATTCTGCCGGTTGAAATGCCCGTACGCAAAAAAATGGTGTCCGGATAATCACCCTGACACCATTTTTAATTTAGCTGCTTGAATTTGTTTAAGTTTTCGGATTTAGATATTCGAGTTTACTTCGGCAATGCTTTCGCTACGATCTCCGCCACATCCAGTACCTGTACCTTGTTATCCACACCCTTGTCTTTCAATCCGTCCGCAAACATTGTCATGCAGTACGGACAGGCCACACAAACGGTTTGCGGGTCCTTTTTCAGCGCTTCTTCCGTGCGTTCGATGTTGATCCGGCTGCCGAGGCTTTCTTCCAGCCACATGCGTCCACCGCCGGCGCCGCAGCAGAAACCGCGTTTGTGATTGCGTTCCATCTCTTCCGGCGCTTTTCCGGTTGCGGCCTTGACCGCGGCGCGGGGAGCTTCGTAAATACCATTGTGACGCCCCAGGTAACAGGAATCGTGGATGACCATCTTGCCGACATCGACGGAACCGTTCAGCTTCAATTTACCGTCTTTAAGCAGCTGCGCGATTAATTCGGTGTGATGAATTACCTCGAACTTCGCGCCGTACTGGGGATATTCGTTCTTTAGCACCGTAAAGCAGTGCGGGCACTCAGTGATGATCTTGGTGACGCCTTTATCCTGGTATTGCTTGATATTCTCGCGGGCCATACGGTCGAAAACGTATTCATTGCCCAGGCGGCGCACACTGTCGCCGCAGCATTTCTCATCCTTGCCGAGGATCCCCCAGGTGACGCCGGCCGCATCCAGTATCTTCGTAATCGCCAGTGTCACCTGTTTGGCGCGGGCATCAAATGACCCGAAACACCCGACATAGAAAAGGTATTCGGTCTTGCCGGCTTCAAACGGCTTCACATTGAGATCTGCGGCCCACTTGGCGCGGTCGGAAGGAGCGATTCCCCACGGGTTACTGCGCTGTTCCATATTTTCGAACAGGTTGAGTAATTCCGGCGGGAATTTGGATTCGATCTGAACCAAATGGCGGCGCATTTCAATGATCTTCGGCACATGCTCAATATAGACCGGGCAGACTTCCATACAGGCATAACAGGT
>PMBW01000248.1 GCA_003153075.1 Dehalococcoidia bacterium
GCCGAAGAATCTGTAGGCTTAGACATTTCCCAGCATGGAGAACGCGCCTATGGAGGCAATTTAGGATGAAAAAAGTAGAAGCGATCATCCGCGAAGAAAAACTGGAACCGGTGAAGAAATTACTGGAAGAAATCGGCTATTTCGGTATGACCATCACAGAAGTCAGCGGCCGCGGCAGGCAAAAAGGTGTCCCGCTGAAATGGGGAACCAAAGAATACCGCCTCGAATTTCTTCCCAAACTGAAGATAGAAGTAGTGGCAATGGATGATGACGTACCGGCTATTATTAATGCTATAATCAGGGGAGCAAGAACGGGAGATATTGGAGATGGTAAAATTTTTATCATACCGATTGATGACGCCGTTCGGATCAGAACAGGTGACTCAGGCAATAATGCAGTTTAATTAATAAAATTTATTAAAAACAGGAGGTTGTATTAGCATGCCAAAGAAAGACAAGAAAAATGAGAGCAAAGAATATGTTCTCAAAATGGCTAAGGAAAATGATGTCCGGTTCATCCGCCTGTGGTTTACTGATATTCTCGGTGTATTAAAGAGTTTTGCGATATCCGTTGACGAGCTGGAAGGGGCGCTGGAAGAGGGAATGGGGTTTGACGGCTCCTCCATCGAGGGATTTGCCCGCATCGATGAAAGTGATATGGTGGCCAAACCCGACCCCGATACTTTTCAGATCCTTCCCTGGCGGCCGTTAGAGCATAACGCGGTTGCGCGCATGTTTTGCGATATTCTGAAGCCGGGTGGAGAACCTTTTGAGGGCGACCCGCGGTACGTATTAAAAAGAAATCTGAAGAAAGCAGCTGATCTGGGCTTCACTTTCTATGTCGGGCCGGAGCTGGAATTCTTCTATTTTAAAGATTCAAAAAGCACCGAAACACTGGATTCCGGCGGCTATTTCGACATGACCACTTTGGATGCCGCCACCGACCTGCGCCGCAATACCGTGATCACATTGGAAAAAATGGGCATCGGCATTGAATACTCCCATCACGAAGTAGCGCCCAGCCAGCACGAAATTGACATGCGTTATACCGACGCACTGACGATGGCAGACAACGTAATGACATACCGGCTGGTCGTCAAACAGATAGCGATGAATCAAGGTGTATACGCCACATTCATGCCGAAACCGGTTTTCGGGATCAACGGCAGCGGTATGCATGTCCACCAATCTTTATTCAAAGGCGATAGGAACGCGTTTTTCGACCCCAAGGGCAAATATTTCCTGTCTAAACTCGCCCGCAGTTATGTTGCCGGTCTGTTAAAATACGCGCCGGAGATCACCGCCGTAAATAATCAGTGGATCAACTCCTACAAGCGGCTGGTGCCCGGTTATGAAGCGCCGGTTTATCTCTCTTGGGCTAAACGCAACCGCTCGGATATGATCCGGGTGCCGGAATACCGGCCGGGGAAAGAGAAGGCCACCAGAATAGAACTGCGGTCTCCTGACCCTGCCTGTAATCCTTACCTGTGCTTCAGTGTGATGCTGGCCGCCGGTTTGAAAGGCATTGAAGACGGCCTGGAGCCGCCGGAACCGATAGAAGAAAATGTTTACGAGATGTCTGAAAAGGAAAGAAAAGACCGCGGCATCAATACTTTACCCGCCAGTTTGGCCGACGCCATCACACTCACAGAAAAGAGCGAACTGGTTAGAAAAGCGCTGGGCGACCACGTATTCAACGCCTTCATCGAAAATAAAAAGATAGAATGGAACCAGTACCGTGTGCACGTTTCGAAATACGAAATAGACCGGTACTTGCCCATGCTATAATACATTACTGGCATTTTCCTGATGGAGGTGAAAAATGCGCCGCCTGAGAATCGCTTTGGCGCAGATTAACACCACAGTTGGTGATTTTGACGGCAATGTAAAAAAGATACTGGGAGCGGTTGACGGCGCCCGCGCTATGAAGGCGGACATCGTCACCCTCCCTGAACTTGCGATATGCGGATATCCGCCGGAAGACTTGCTGTTCAAGCCTCAATTCATTCAAGCTAATCTGCAATCATTACAGAAAATCGTGGAAGCCTCCAGCGGGATAACCGTGGCGGTGGGTTTTGTTGACTCCGACGGCGATATTTATAATGCCGCCGCGCTGATTTCCGATGGTAAACTGATCGGCGTCTACCATAAAATGTACCTCCCGAATTACGGTGTTTTTGATGAAAACCGCTATTTCCGGGCAGGCACGGAATGCCCCGTTTACGTCGTGAACGGTGTCGGCGTCGGAATCAATATTTGTGAAGATATCTGGTACGAAGCCGGGCCGGCGACGGTGCAGGCCTATGCCGGAGCCGAAGTGATTATCAATATCAGCGCTTCGCCGTATCACACCGGCAAGGGCGAATCCAGGGAAAAAATGATCGCCACGCGCGCTTCCGACACGGTGGCAATTTTTGCCTATAACAATCTGGTCGGCGGACAGGATGAACTGGTCTTTGACGGCCACAGTTTTATCGCCGATGAGCGGGGGAACATTGTTGCCCGCGGAAAACAATTTGAGGAAGATTTCATCATTGCCGATCTTGATATCGAATCGGTTTTCCGGGCGCGGCTGCACGATCCCAGATGGCGAAAAGAATCTCCGGTGCTGGAAAAAACCGGGTGGCGCCGGACTAAAACAATTGTATCCCAGGCTCCGCCGTCCGGTCAGAAGCCGCCGCTTAAGGCNNATTGCCGTCGATGCGCTGGGAAAAGATAATGTAATCGGTATATCGATGCCGTCACGTTATTCTTCTACCGGCAGTGTGACAGATACAAAGGCCCTGGCGCAGAACCTTGGGATCAAATTACAAACGATCGCCATTGAAAAACCGTTCCAGGCCTACCTGGACACCCTGGCGGAATCATTCACCGGCGTTAAACCGGACAGCACGGAGGAAAACCTGCAGGCGCGGGTCAGGGGTAATTTACTGATGGCGCTTTCTAACAAATTCGGCTGGCTGGTACTGACCACCGGTAATAAAAGTGAAATGGCGACCGGTTACACCACGCTTTACGGCGATATGGCCGGCGGTTTCGCGGTGATTAAAGACGTCCCGAAGACACTGGTTTATAAAATAACAAAATACCGTAATACCAGAGCCGGTTATAATCTGATACCTGCAGCAATTATCGACAAACCGCCTTCTGCCGAATTAAGACCGGACCAGAAAGACTCTGACAGTTTGCCGCCGTACGAAGTACTGGATGCGATTCTGACGGCTTATGTCGAGGATGACAAGTCGGTAGATCAGATTGTTGCGCTGGGGTTCGAGAAAGCCGTGGTGCAGAAAACCGCGAAGCTTGTTGATAGAAGCGAATATAAACGCCGCCAAGCTCCTCCAGGCGTGAAAATCACCAGCCGTGCTTTCGGGCGCGACCGGAGGCTGCCGTTGACCAGCCTTTTTAAAGAATGGTAACGGACCAATAAATTAAAAAATCCAATTCAGAGGATTCAGTAATAATGGTACAGGGTTCTGTCTCCGAAACCGAACGGAAAATAGTCGCTATTCTGAAGGTTCTGAACGAATCATCGGAACCATTAGGCTCCATTACCATCGCGCGGGAACTGGAACGCCACGGGATTTTTCTGAGCGAGCGGGCTGTCAGATATCACCTGAGGATCACAGATGAACGCGGGCATACACAACCATTCGGCCGGGACGGCAGGATGCTGACTGCACAAGGCCTCGAGGAACTCAAGATAGCTTTAGCGCCGGAGCATGTCGGTTTTGTCCTGGAGAAACTGGAAACGCTGGCGTTTCAAACCTCTTTTAATCCACGCACACGCTCCGGATTGGTGCCGATAAACACCTCGTTAATACCGAAAGAGAAGCTCAAAGAAACGCTGGCAATAATTGATGAAGCCTACAGCGCAGGTTTTGGCGTCAGCGACCTCATCGCCGTCGCGCATGAAGGCGAAAAAATGGGTTCGGTCATCGTCCCCGAAGGCAAAGCCGGCATCGGCACGATCTGCAGTGTCGTGGTTAACGGCGTCTTGTCAAAATCCGGTGTCCCCATCTCGTCCAAATTTGGCGGAGTATTGGAATTACGGGCGCCCAAACAGGAACGTTTTGTCGCGATTATTTACTACAACGGCACATCATTAGACCCCTCGGAACAATACATCCGGGCCAGAATGACCAGTGTGAGGGAAGCGGCGAAGACAGGGAAAGGCAGGATCCTGGCGAATTTCCGTGAAATACCAGCCCCGGCAAGGTCACTCGTCAGCGAAATAATGGCAGAAATGAAAGAAGCCGGCATCGGCGGCATTTACCGTTTAGGGAATACCAGTGAATCAATCTGTCAGATACCGGTGGGGCCAAACCGGGTGGGGATTGTTTTCCTGGGGGGATTGAATCCAATGGCGGCAGTCTCAGAGGCCGGTATTGAAGTAGAAAACAACAGCGAAAGCGGAGTCATCGACGTTCAGCAACTAGTCAGTTACCGGAAGCTCTGAATTATCCTTCCAACGATTAAATTAAAAAGCCTGCCCGGAATAATTACCGGGCAGGCTTTTTTGTATCAATTATCTACCTGTGTTAGATTGCGCGTTTGGTTATTCTCCCGAGTACAAAACCGAGAGCACCCAACATTAGTGCGATAACCGCAAACACAATGTAAATGATATAGTCACCAATGGCCAACCCAACCAGGAATGTTTGAGGTGTCGTCCAGGCGCTGACATTAGATGCAGCGTCGGTCGCCTGCACCCGCCAATAGTAAGGAGCGCTTTTACTGGCTGACTTCAATTTTTCTGCCGGGACATTGGTGTCCAGTGTATAAGATGGAGTGGTTAGTCCAGTTTTCTGAATTAACAAAGTATTGAAGTTCTGATCTTTTGAGATCTGCAGCGTGTATGTGATGCCGCCATTGGTACTGGTCACCGCACCCCATGACAGGGTCGGGACCTTACCTAACTTGGTTGCAGCTGCCGGAGTAGAAAGTACGGGCGCCGCCGGAGCGGTGGCATCGATTTTAAAAGTGTAGTTATTTGAAGTTGTGCCATCTGTAATTACGATTGTATGATTCCCGCTTTTGCTGGTCGGGATTTTAAAAGACACATTAAATGTGCCGTTCGCGTCAGTGGTGCTGACAGGTGTCAAAGTTAACGGAGCAGAGTCAAAAGTGACAGATAGCGCTTTATTTGCGGCGAAGCCCGAACCGCTGGCGCTGACACTGGTGCCGATAGGACCGCTGACCGGACTAGGATCTTTGGGGGTAGCAGTAATTGTAAAAACAAACGGCTGACTATTGCTCGAGTCGGATACTACCAGATTATGCGGCCCCGTGCTGGAAGGCGGGATATTAATAGTGGCAGAGAAATTACCCAATCCGTTAGAGGTAGCGGTCGCAATCTGGGCGCCGTTGTAGGTAATCGTAACGGTGCCGTTCCCTTTAAATCCGGAACCCTTAGCTGCAACCGCAGTCCCTACCGGCCCGCTGGTAGGAGTAACAGAGGCACTTGCCGAAGTGCTGAAATTAAGAGTGTTGGAATTAGTGCCGTCACTGGCTTTAATAACATGAGAGCCGCTGCTGCCGGCCGGCACTTTAAAACTGCCGGAGAAACTTCCATTTGCGTCACTGGTCACTGCTGTAGGCGTAGTAGTAACAGTGGCTCCGTCATAAGTAAAAATAATCGTACTGGTGGCCAGAAAGCCTTT
This sequence comes from Dehalococcoidia bacterium, assembly GCA_003153075.1. The sequence continues at coordinate 5,664 of PMBW01000248.1, forward strand.
TCCGGTAACCACAACGATGGTATCAACCGTTCCGGAAGTGGGAGCAATGCCGATGCCTCCCGTCACCGTAAGGGGAGCTGACAAAGAATTTCCTGAATTATCCGAAGCAATCAGGGTATGAGAGCCACCGGCGACCGCGGGAATCGTTATCCCTACATTAGTAAAATTACCGGTAGTATCAGTATGCATATTCGTGGTAATTGCGTTACCGTCCAGGAAGAAGCTCAACGGGGAACTGGGCGCGAATCCGTTTCCTGTAGCCGTGATTGAGCCGCCCACAGCTACTGTGCTGGCAGATAATGTCATTTTGGGAGTAATCTGGAAATTTACACCTGGTGTAGCCCCGGTGTTATCAGCGGCAGTAATAATATGGTTTCCGCCGGCTAATGCAGGAACAACAAAGGTCCCTGTTGTAAATGTTCCATTATAATCTGTAGTCACCGGTGACACCATGGTGACGGCAGTGCCTTCGAAATAAACACTGATCGGGGCAAGAGCGGTAAAACCATTGCCGGTAAAACTGATCTGGTCTCCGGTTCCCCCGGTTGCAACATTGAGATGAATTGTCGGAGTTATCTGGAATACAGACGGAGTCGCTGTGGTATCCGCCGGGCTGGCGTTTGTAGAGATCGTGACATTATAGGACCCTCTAGCCCAGGCGGGAATAGTGAAATACGCGGTAAACAACCCCGTTGATGGCACGGTGCCTGATGTAATAGCGTTATTCCCAAAAAACACCGTGTAGCTGCTATTCGGAGTACAACCGCTCTCATTAACGGTAAGGTAAGTACCGGGCGGGCCCGAAGAAGGTGTACAAATCACCGACACATTGGCCGCGGCAACCGGAGTTACAGGAATTGCTATCGTCATTGCGGCTAATAGCACTGTTAGCAATACGCCGAGGAATTTTNNTATCTCACCTACTTTAATTTTAACACCCTGAAATGGTTTTACAATCCCAATTTACTCGAGTATTGAAATATTTCCTGAGCGTAAATTCCACGGAAATCCGCGGAAACCGGCCAAGGAATCAAGAGAGCAAGAATGGTAATCAAATAACACAAGGGTTAAATGAAAAGAGCGGTTAAAGAGAAAACGAGGCGGAAAACCACGGAAAATTTTAGCTTTGCAGGTCTTGTAATCGGTTATAACGACGGTATAATACATAATTAGAAGGAGGCAAGTGGTTGGTCAAAAAATTGATTAATGGCTTGTCTCTGAGCATATAAATAGTGATGATACGCGGTCCTGTCCTCATTAAAGCTGTGAGAGATAGACAATTGTTACGATTTGCGAAATGTGTGGCGCACCGGGAATAAATAAGGCTGCTGAATAGTAAAAGAGTTGTGTTCCAGACCGGAAAACCACAGATAAAATGAAATATTAGCTATTTTAGGCGAACCCGCATTAATAATACTCTTTTACGCTCAGTCGGCAGCCAGCGAATGAATTGACGCTNNAAATTTCAGCGCCGTGATTAGTTTATCCGGGCAAATATTACTATTTTCCGGGATAAGATAACCAATCTGAAATTCCTCTGATCTGTTTTTTGGCTAATCCCCACCTGACAAAGTGGATGTTCCGGATTATGTTTCTCAGTGGAAATCCTGATAATTCCGGAAAAGAATTATGATGAAATTATTTGCCAAAAAAGGTTCAGATAACAAAGATAACAGCCTCAACCTGTTTCATGGAGAAGCGGCCGCAGCATCCGCGGAGAGCGCAGGGTGTTCTTTTCAGTCCAACTCCCTGATTGCGGTTGGAGCTGATGCCTCTACAGTCTCTTTACTCAACACGATAACGAACCTGGTTCTGGCCGGGCTGTTGATTAAAGTGCCGAATCTGGTGGAAGGGAAGACACCGATGAAACGCACGGTCGTCATGATGGCCGTGATCAATGCATTCACCTGGATTCCGATCGTCTTCGTATTCACGTTTTTCAGGACCATTAACCCATTGATGCTGATCGGCTTATGGATTTTGGGGCTTGTCCCGGCAACACTGCTTGGCCCTTTGCGTGATAATTGGCTGGCGAACATGGTGCCATCCGAAAAAATGGGGCGGTATCTGAGCTGGCGGGCAGTTATTGCCGGTATTTTTTATCTGGCCGCCCTTAATATCATGGGTCTCGCTCTCAACCAGTCGCACGGAAATGTAGGAAGAGGTTTTGCGGTCGTACTGGCGGTGGCCTTTCTGGCATCGGTGGTAAGCACCTTCCTATACAGCATGATCCATTCTCCCCCTCCGGTCGCCAGATCGCAGACAGCGCCTTCTTTAACTTTCAAGAAATTTTTACAGGGAGCGAGAAAAGAGCACCTGGGCACATTCATTTTGTTCGTCTCCCTCTTTACTTTTACAGTACAATTGAGCGGCCCCTTGCAGGCTGTTTACATGCAGAGAGACTTAAAGTTTTCTTTCATGCAAATCACGCTGATCGCATCCTGNNTATTCTCCGGTACGGTATGGGCGGCTTTTGATCTTTCCAATCAAACCTTTATCTATAAATCCACGCAACCGGAACAGAGGCTGCATTATATCGTTTATTGCAAGAGCCTGACGACCTTTGCCTCGGCATTAGGGATGATGGCCGGCGGTTTGTTGTTAAATCATATGTTCCGGATTTCCGGCAGTCAAATTCTCGCGATGTTCCTTGTTTCCTCTGTTGCGCGTTTAGCCGTTGTCCGCATGATGCTGCCGAAACTGAAACCCGGCGGTATTCCTGATGCCATCGTGCATGAAGAACTGGCGCGGGAACTGGCAATGGTCAATTACCCCACTCGCCAGGGGCTGTATTATCATCCGGAAGCCTGGTCAAGATTTGCCAAACCGGTGGCGGCATTCGGCACTATCCTTGGCAAAGCAGTAAACAAGATTAATCCCAAACCCGCGGGGCTTTATTACAACCCCCAGCAGTGGTC